>JANLSE010000224.1:0-5655 GCA_031362265.1 Roseiflexaceae bacterium | reverse complement strand
ACCGATCGGTATGGGCTACCGTTCATCGTGTCGAATAGGCATGACAATCGGCCGCTAATCTACGGTGGAATGCAACGCTGATAGAGTCCTTCGCCTAATCATTTGGATTGAAACAGACAGCCCATGCGTATTGTGATTGATGCACGCACAATTGCCGATCGCTTCCCTGGCATTGGGCGCTACACCTATAATCTGCTACTGGCACTAGGCCACATGCGCCATCAGCACGAAATCTTCGCGCTAACCTGCCGATCTACCCAAAACACACGCTATAATCTGGAAGCACTGAATGTAGAATGGATCACAACCAGCGCAAATCTTTTTACACTTCAAGAACAATGGCAGATCCCCATGATTCTGCGGCAGCAACGCGCGGATGTGTATCATGCCACCTATTATGTGCGGCCTTATCTTGGCATTCCTTGCCCAGCAGTAACAACCCTCTACGACACAATCCCGCGCCGTTTTCCAGAAACGGCCTCCCTGCAGGCACGGCTGCTCTTTGATCAGCTACATCGCTTGGCAATCTGGCGTTCAGCACAGCTGCTTACCATTTCGCATAGCGCCCAAGCGGATCTAATCGCCGCCTACCAGATCGCACCCAACCGACTAACTGTCACGCCACTCGCCGCAGATCCACAATTTAGGCCTCAATCCGCAGAGCAGATCGCAGATCTACGTATGCGCTATCATCTGCCGCCACGCTATGTGCTGACCGTTAGCTCAAATAAGGCGCATAAAAATATCGCTGGGTTGCTGCGTATTTGGAAGGCATGCCAAACAGCCATGCCAATGCCACTATTGGTTCTTGCAGGCCATCATGATCCCAATGGCGGGCATCCGACAGCACGACCTAAAGCAGATGAACCGGATTCATTGCGTGAATTGCCGAATGTTCCAGCGGCAGATCTACCTGCACTGTATTCAGGGGCAGCATTATTTATCTTGCCATCGCTCTATGAAGGGTTTGGGTTACCGGCGCTCGAAGCGCTTGCAAGCGGCACACCAGTGATTGGCGGGCGCCATTCAAGTATGCCCGAAGTGGTGGGTGATGCGGGTATTCTTGTTGATCTCAGCAATCAAACCGAATGTGTCCAGGCAATTTGTGGATTGCTAACCGATTCCGCACTTCGTATCCGATTGCGCGAGGCTGGGCTTGTACAGGCGGCTCGATTTTCATGGGAACGGGTTGCAGAAACAACCTTACATACCTATGAACAAACTGCCAATGAGAAGATAGTGCGCTAATCGCAAGACGCCACTACCATCCCATCTTTGCCATCCATCTTTGCCATCCATCTCCGCTACCGCCCGATCTCCGCTTTATTGCCGCACTCACTACGCACGCATCTGCTCATACAACGCAACGGTCTCAGGGAGCGGATTCACACCCAAATCTTCACGTAGTACCGTAACGCAGCGCTCGTAGAGGCGTAGCGCCGTGGTACGTTCGCCAAGTGCAGTGTGGGCTCGCATCAGTAAACGATATGCATCTTCGTATGCACGATCTTGATCGAGCACACGCCATGCGAGGCCAATTGCCTCATGGAACTGCCCATCTTCAAAGAGCATCGATGCTAAGAGGAGTGCGCCCTCACTAAACAATAGCGACAGCCGCTCACGCTCAACAGCAGCCCAATCCTCATAGAGGCAATCTGGCAGATACGGCCCGCTATACAATCCAACCGCCCGTCGAAGCGAATGAATCGCGGCAGCACGCTGATTGCGCAGATACGCGGTACGCCCCTCATCAATCGCATTTGCAAATGTAGCGGCATCAATTTCCAGGTCGCTCTCTGTGTTCAGCCCATACGTCTCGCTTTGTTGCAAGATATAAGCCGGTGGCGCGCCTTCCGGGCGATCTGGTTCAAGTGCCTTGCCAAGGCGATTGATCGTGACCCGCAGATTGTTCGCGGCAGCATCAGCTTCCATATCTGGCCAGAGAATCTCGGTCACTTGCTCGCGAGTCAGCGCCTGCCCGCGTTCCGTAACAAGTAGCTGAAACAGCTGGCGCGCCTTACTGCTGCGCCAATCGCGATCGCGCACCTCTTGATCACCACGCCAAATACCAAAGGAACCTAACGTCCGAATCGCAAGCCGATATGGTGGCCGATACACCAAGCGGCCCAATGCATGCTCAGCAGCCTGCCGAACATCGGAATTGCGATCTTTGATCAGTGCACGCAATGCAGGGAACGCAGCCGAGATCCCAAGATCGCCCAGAATTGCGGCCGCACGCGCACGAACAATCGGATCCGGTTTGCTGAGTAACCGTTGGAGCAACTCAGCTGCATGCTCTGGCGCCTGGCGCCGCAAAACCCGTGTGACGGTTCCTTGGCAGATTCCAGCAAGGAGTGCTGCCTCAGCAACACTGGACAACACGCTCAACGGAATATCGGGGATGTAACTTAATCCATCTGCTTCGGCCATCGACCACCCGGCGCGCAGATGCTGCTCATGTTCACTCTGGCTGCCGACGCTGGCTTCCAGATACGCGGCATACAACTCAGCCGAAATCAAGAACAATCGATACCCGCGTTCCAGCATTTGTGATGCAAGCTCACGAACAAGGGCAAGTGCAGGTTGACGATCGCCGCCTTCTCCTAACACAATCGCCAACAAGAGCCGTAAGCGCAGATCTGGAATAACCGCACCGCTCTCATTCAGGCGGCGCAGTGCTGTCGCAACCGCACCAACAACCTTGGCAGCCTGGCCGCGCATAATCGAGCCATATAACTCAATCGCTTGCAACGATGCCAATGGGGCAAGCGAACCTCGATCATGAAATGCTGTTCGCGCTTGGGCAATATACGTTGCAGCTTCGTCGACACGACCCTGCAGGGTAAGAATGAGTGCAAGTTGCTGCGCGCTGATACTCACAATACCTGTATGGTGGTAATTACCTAAATACGCATGCGCCGCTAACGCAGCAGCGGTAGCCTCAACCACATGCCCCTGATCAAATCGTGCCAACGCATGTAAACGCAATAAATTCTGGCGCAACCGATCATCTTCATCGATTGTTGGAACGCGTAGTGCCGCATCGATCGTTGCCATCGCCTCATCTGGTCGCCCAAGGCGTAGCTCAATTGTGGCCGAGATCATGGCCAGCAGCCAATGCCACGCGGGGCTAAGTGGCCGAGTTGCGGCCTGACGCGCGACACGCAATGCCGCGAGTTCGCGCCCCTTCGCATACAACATGGCTGTGACACATACTAAGGCCGCTCCACTCGACCACGCATCCCGGACACGGTTTGCGGCCCGTACTGCCCACATCGAAAGAGCTGCAAAACGCGATTCGCGTGCTTCCAGAAATAATAGTGCCGCGAGATCCGACAATGCGCGCAACTCCCGCTGGTATTGGCCTGTTTGCCGGAACAATTCAGCAGCCTGCTCAATCGTAGTGCTTGCGCGTTCTGGGTTAGTGATAATCTGGCTATAGCCCCACATGTAGAGCAAATCCGGGTTCGTATCACGAAGGTTTTCGGGCAGCAGTTCTAGCCAGCGGCGCACAATATCGCGGCGCGGCGATTGGAGCAATGGCCAAGCATGGTTCCGTAGCGCCCGAACCAAGTCATCCTCCGCACCAGCGCTGGCATAATGATCCAGAGCTGCCTGTAGATCACCCCGCTGCTCAAAGGCATGCCCGAAACGACGATGGAGTGCCGCTATCGTCTCTGCATCACAGGTCGCCTCGACACCACGCAACAACAACTCACGCCAAATCGTATGGAACCGCAGATTTGTGCCTTGGTCATCCAATGGGGTGATCGGCAGCCCTAAACCTTGTGCGCGTTGGAGCAAATATTGGGCATTTTCCTGTAACAAAACTCGCTCAAGAAGTTCTGCATCAAAATAGGTAGGAAGCGCCGCCAACCGAAGGAAATCGATCAGCTCATTTGGCAAATCGGCCATCACTTCAGTTGTCAGGTAGTCGATCAACTGCTCCTGGCTGCCGCTAAGATCGCGTACAAACGCGGCTCGTTGATCCACAGGTTGCGCAACAAGCGCCCGCGCAGCAAGCTGCAAACTAAGTGGCCAACCCTCTGTCCGAGCTAGCAGCAAACCCAATTCACTTGGATCAAGTACAATTCCCTGTGCAGAGAGCAATTGCTCAGCCTCAACAGCAGTCAAATGCAGATCGCGCTGGCCGATCTCGAGCAACAACCCCTCCGCACGCATTCGCCCAAGTGGTGCAAAGGCTGGAGTACGCCGCGATGCTGCGACAATATGTAAGGTAGGTGGAGCGGCGCGAACAAAATACCCCAGGATCTGGGCAATAACCGCCGACTCAATCACCAAATGGAGATCATCCAGGAACAGAAACGTGGTATTCACAACTTGGCGCTGCAGATCGCCACACAGTGCCCCTGCCACCAATGGCCAATCGCGCTGTAGGCTACCTGCACTGTTTAGGATACGCCAGGCATCCATGCCAACCCCAGGAAACACCTTCTGAAGTGAACGAATCAGGTAAGCGAGAAACAGGCCTGGGTCACGATCACCAGAATCTAACGTCAACCAACTGGTGGGTATGTTGGTCCGATTCAAATCTCGCGCCCATTGCGCAAGAAGCGTGGTTTTGCCATATCCAGCTGGTGCTGTCACCAATGTTACTGGCTGGTGCCGTGCTTCGGCTAGTAATGCCTGGAGATCTGGGCGTAGTAGAACACCCAACCGTAAGGGAGCTGGTGCTAGTTTAAGTGGAAGAATCTGGCGTTCAATCGAGACTCGGTTGGAATACAACGTAGCGACCATGGTGCGCCCCGAATCCTTTTGCAGATATGATTACACAGACATCCCCAGCAGTTTTGCATGCTGTACCCCTCACGAGGTATCTTCTATTGTATGCCAGAAATGACCATTTTGGCTAGTGTGTAGTAATGAAATGCTAATCAGGTGGTAGAATTGGCATCCGGAATGCTGCGATGACGCGGCCTTGAAAAGCAGAAAAGCACGAGGAACCGCCATGCAACAACGGATTGAGCCAAAGAAAGCACGTATCCTATTTGCAATCTCCGATACCGGGGGTGGGCATCGTTCAGCTGCAGTCGCAATGAAAGCAGCCGTTGAACAGCTAACCGAAGGCAGTATTGAATGCCATATTGTTGACATGCTTACGTCAACTGGTATTCCTCTTGTTAAAAGCGCCCCACAACTTTACGATGTGCTCCGCGAGCGCTGGCTGCCACTCTTCGATTTTGCGTTTCGCCTCACCGATGGGCCAAAACGCGTTGATGCACTCACCTGGATGCTGTATTTTTCGGCACACCGCAACATCCTACGGGTGCTCGAAGAACTCCAACCCACACTGGTTGTCTCGGTTCACTCGCTTACCAATCGCTTTATCGCCAATACACGCCGAGTCTATCGGCTCTCGTTTCATTTCATCACTGTCGTAACCGATCTCGTCAGTATCCATGCATCTTGGGCAGATCCGCAGGCCGAACTATGCATCGTTCCAACCGAAGAAGCGATCGAGCGCATGGTCAATTTCGGCCTGGCACCTGAACAGGTTGTACGTACAGGGTTCCCGGTTCACCCTAAATTTGCTGCCTATCAGAGCACCCGTATCGAAGCGCGAACCCGAATCGGGCTTGCATTAGATCGCTTTACCGTGCTTGTAACTGGCGGTGGCGTCGATTCTGGCCAAGC
>JANLSE010000457.1:0-5764 GCA_031362265.1 Roseiflexaceae bacterium | reverse complement strand
CGATGAGATCGTGCCGGTCGATGTCTATATTGCTGGTTGCCCGCCGCGCCCAGAAGCACTGATCGATGGAATCGTTCAGTTGCACGAGAAGATCAAGTACATGAAACTCGATGGCTCGATGAAGCCTGGTCTGCGCGAGCCGATCCAGGTCTGATCGGCATGTACCAAGAACCAACGCGTACAGATGCGATGTTTGCGTCTGGTCTGAAAGGTATTGGATCATGAGCAAGATAGAGAATGCCGTGGTGCTTGATCGGTTGCGAGCGGCGTTTCCAGATGATATTCAGAGCGCGCAAGATGCGCGTGGCGAATTAAGTGTCACGATTCGACCAGATGCGATCCTGGATGTAGCACAGTTCCTGCGTGATGATGCTGAGCTACGTTTTGCATTCCTGGAAAGCCTGTGTGGTGTCGATTATCTTGGCCGAACGCCACGCTTTGAGGTTGTGTATCATCTGCTTTCGCACCACAATCATCAACGCATCTGCCTGAAGGTTGGTTTGCCTGAACGTAGCCCGATGGTGGCGTCGCTGACCGGCCTGTGGTCGTCGGCAAACTATCAGGAACGTGAAGCCTTTGATATGTTTGGGATTATTTTCGAAGGCCATCCGAGTCTTGAGCGGATCCTTATGCCTGATGATTGGCAAGGCTATCCACAGCGCAAAGATGTGCCGCTTGGTGCCGAGGAAGTGGCGTTTACGTTTAATGAAGCGCGGATCGCTGCCCAAAAACCATTTGCGAAAGAATAACTAGCGGAACAGCAACACGATAGAATTGCTCATACTATTAAGAGTCGCATAACGGCTCCGTGATTCCAAATGCCTAAGAGGTTGCCATGACTCTGCTTGATGCCAAAACGACAGCAACTCCTCAGACCGATGCGCGTATACTCTACCCAGTGCCATCGCCGCGCCAAATTACACAGCCCGCTCTGGAAGGTAAGGATGATACGGTTGTCCTCAATATGGGGCCGCATCATCCAAGTACCCATGGTGTGCTGCGCTTGGTCGTTGAACTGGATGGTGAAACGGTTGTGAATGTCGCGCCCGATGTTGGTTTTTTGCACACTGGCATCGAGAAGACGATGGAGAGCAAAACGTATCAGCAAGCAGTGGTGCTTACCGATCGTACCGACTATTTGGCCCCGCTTTCCAACAACCTCAGCTATGTTCTAGCAGTTGAGAAATTGCTTGGCTGTGAGATTCCTGCAAAGGCACAGACCGTACGTGTGCTGTTGACCGAGCTCCAGCGTATCTCTAGCCACTTAGTCTGGCTGGGTACGCATGCGCTTGATCTGGCGGCGATGAGCGTGTTCCTGTATGGCTTCCGTGAACGTGAGCAGATCCTGGATATTTTTGAATTGGTATCTGGCGCACGGATGATGACAAGCTATTTCCGTGTTGGCGGGTTGGCCTATGATCTACCGGCTGAGTTTAATGAGACCGTAGCGGCGTTCCTAAAGATCATGCCGGGGCGCGTTGATGAATACGAAGGGCTGCTGACAAATAACCCGATCTGGATGGAGCGCACAATCGATATTGGTATCCTCGATGCAGCGGCGGTGATGTCGCTTGGGGTTACTGGCCCAGCGATGCGTGCTGCTGGCATTGCTTGGGATCTGCGCCGAGATATGCCATATAGTGGGTATGATAGCTACGATTTTGATGTACCGATTGCGCATACGGGCGATACGTATGATCGGTATCTGGTGCGCATGGCCGAGATGCGCCAAAGTGTACGCATCTGTGAGCAGGCATTGACACGCTTGCGGTCGATGGGGCCAGGTGGCCATATGACGCCAGATCGCAAGGTGGCACCGCCACCCAAGAGTGAAATCACCCATAGCATGGAGTCACTGATTCATCACTTTAAACTCTGGACAGAAGGGTTCAAGCCTCCGCGTGGCGATGCGCTTGCTGCGGTTGAATCCCCACGTGGTGAATTAGCCACATATCTGGTGAGCGATGGTAGCCCGAAGCCATATCGCGTTCATTTCCGCGCACCATCATTTGTGAATCTCCAGGCGATCACCCATATGGCCAAGGGCCTGCTCATGGCGGATCTGGTAGCCCTTACAGCTTCGATGGATCCAGTGCTTGGTGAAGTGGATCGGTAGGGAGACGTTCTGTAGTTTTGTGGTTACTGATAGGAACAAACCTATGTCGTTATACGAAAAGCATCAGGCTGAAATCGATTCCATTTTGGCTCGTTACCCACTGAAACGCAGTGCAGTACTGAATATACTGTACATTGCCCAGGATGAGTATGGCTATCTGACTGATTCGGCTATTCGTGAGGTGGCCGTTATTCTCGATTTGCCCCCAACCGATGTGTTTGAAGTCGTTGGGTTTTATACATTGTTGTATGATGAGCCAGTCGGCACATGGGTTGTTCAGGTTTGTGATGATGTGCCCTGCTGCTTTAATGGAGCCGAGCAATTAGTTGCGGCACTTGAGCAGAATCTGGGTATTCAGGCTGATCAGACAACGCCAGATAAGTCGTTTACCCTGCAGCGCGTGAAGTGTCTGGCTGCATGTAATAAGGCGCCAGTTGTACAGGCCAATTTGGATTACTACTACAATATCACCGCAGAAAAAGCCGATGCGTTTATTCGCGAATTGCGTGAAAAGGCTAGCCGTGGTGATGCAGTGAGTGTCTCTGGGCGGCTCGCGGAAGTGTAATCAATAGCCTCTGCATTAGAAAACACCCTCCGAGGACTAATCCTTGGGGGTGTTTTTATTGTACTCGCCTACTACTAGCGTGTGATCTCCTGCACAGTCGATATAACGCGGCCCTGCCGATCACGAACAACAGGAATCGGCACACCGAACTGGCCTTTCAGTGTCGGCTGAATCACATAGCGAAGCTCATACACACCTGGTGCGATCATATCTTGGGCAAACAGCAGTCGATCTGCACTGCGCCCAACAAATGGCCATGGCAGTGAATCTGCGAAGCGCCGGGTATTAGCTTCTGGAGCTAGTGGAATCTCAATATGGGCATGGCTCAAAGGCTGCTGCACAATGAACGTCAATATGACACTGGCTGGCTGATTTGGCAAGACTGTAGGTTCCACTTCGCGTAGGATGAGCACTGTATTGGCATATGGGGGCACTGCAGTTGGGCTTTTGAGTTGATAACTCAATAGTAGCATATCACGAGCGATGGTAACGGTCAGTGTGTTGGTCGAACCTAGCCGGTTTGCAGGGATTATAAGCCGCTGTGTTGTGGTGATTGTGCCACCAGATTGCGCCAGCAACCGTTCAGCATTAAGGTCAAGCGTATATTGCAGTGTTGTCGATTGGCTGCGAGGCCAGGCTGCACGTAGCGCTACAAGCGCCCGTGCGGTCGTGTAAGGTTCGCCCCAGCCGTCGGGCGTACGCCAGCTAGCAAGTGCAGCCAGAGCCTCCGCGCGGATTGTGTCCGCCGATGCGGCTTGTGCAATACTCTGGAGTGCAACAGCGCTTACCTCAATCGCATTACCTGGCTGCTCAGGGGTATCGGTCCAAGATGCCTGGCCATTGGTGCGTCTGGCAAGTAAGCTTATCCGTTGGATGGCGTTCGCTCTGGCCTGCTCTTGTTCGGCAGATAGTGCTAGTAGAACAAACGCAGCTTCGTGTGCAGAGAGTGTGTCTATACGCGCAGTGAAATCCCTGAGCACTTGTGTTGGTGCCCGCCCATGGAGTGCGAGCGCATAGGCAAGCTGGGCTTGCGGTGCACCACTGGTTGAGCTGAGGTTACGTTCGGCCCAGGCTAACCCTGCACTACGCATACGATCTGGGACATGCAGCCGCGCTTTATCGGCAGCCGCGAGCGCTTCCAGAACCGTAGCAGTGGTTTGGGGATCAGAACGGAGCTGTGGCCACCAACCCCAACCGCCATCGGTGTGTTGGCTTGCCGCGAGTCGAGCGATTTGAGCATTGGCAAGATCCTGGGTGGTCGTTAAGGATGCGTTAATCAGTAGCAATGCTGCTGTGTCAAGATTATTACGTATTGGCATTGCAGCGATCGCATGGGCTGCATTTGGGGCGATGGCATCTGGTGATCCTGCCATATCAATGACCAATTCACCCTGTGTACTTCCGGGGATCAGGGTATGGTAGCTACTTGTGATTAGTGCAGCACCCTCGGCCACAGAGCGTGATTCGCTCAGAATCGGAATGGTAACCTCATCAGATGCACTATCTGGCCCACTACTGGCGACTAACCCTATCCGCAATGTCGGGCTGCTGCTCATGCTTCCTGCCCAAACGGTACGTACCGTCGCATACGGTTCGAGTGTAATAGTTTGAGAGAAAGACGCTGCGCCCATCGGTTTCAGTTGATCTGATTGAAGTGTGAGTGCCACCGTTTGGGTAAGAGCAGAGTTGCTCACGACACGTGCTGGTAGCTCAATCTGATCTCCTGGCCGCAAAAATGCCGGTGGCTCGATATAGACAGCGAGTGCTTGTTCGATTGAAAATGTGGTACTGGCTTGTGCAATGGATTCGGTACTAGCGGCCCATGCAACCACATGTAGTTGACCAAGTATATGTGGTATTGGCACACTTAGAGTGAATGTGCCATTTGTGGAGCTCAGTGGCCCGCTCCAGAAGAGTGCAGGGCGGGTTGGTGTGCTACTCTGGAATGAGGGTTCGGTAGTCGCAAGCGTAGGATCATCGCTAACGATTGCAATAATCAGGTCGCTAGGCTGTGGAGTACCATCGGATGTTGTCACTGTCGCCGTGAATGTGGCAGTTGCCCCAGGCGCATAGATTTGGCGGTCGCTTGTGATCTGTACGCCAATCGGTAAGGTTGGCACAACAAGCGGCAGGGTTATTGATACAGCAATTGCGAGCGATTCGTTTGTGCCAGGAGCAAGCAGTAAGACCCGTGTATCGGCTAATGAGTCACTGGCAAGTGTGATCGTAAATGGCTCGCCTGGCTGTAGATTGCGAATCATTGGATCGAGTGTTGTGCCATGCGCCACGACAATCAGGGCAGCTGGTATAGATTCAGGAATCACCGGTAGGATCGTTGCCACTGATCCAGGTACATAACTGGGTTGATCACTAATGAGTTGCGGAGTGCTGGGTGCGAGCTTGGGTTTTCCGGCTGCCCAGATTTGAATCTCACTGGCCACCGCACGCTGTTGTGGGTCGCGGGTTGTGGCACGTAATATAAATAATCCAGCGCCAGGTGGATCGATATCGAGCCGCGCAATGCCATCGGCAGCAGTCAGCACACGGCGGATAACAACTGGGCGTTCACTCAGTTCAGTTCCATTAAAGAGTTGCACCTGGATATTCTGTCCAGCACTTGGTTTACCGCGTGAGTCTACCACCAGTAGTTCGATTGGTAGAGCAGCATCAATTGGAATAATCTGTTGTTTGGTATGAATGCCAATGTAACGGCTAGTTGGGTCGACCGTGAAGGCTGTTGATGTTTGTGCGTCGGCTGAATAGATTTGTAATTGGTAACGCAGTGGCAAATTGGCTGGTGAGAGCGTTGTGGAGATTGGTAGTGTTAAGCGGCCAGCAGAATTGGTGGTTGCGATTCCAGTCAGGATAGCTGGCTCGGCAATATCACCTATGCCACTCTGAAACCCTGGTGGCAGCGGAGGTGTAGCAAAGCTGGCACTGAGTGTCCAAGAAATAGGAGCACTCGCAATTGGCACACCCCGATTTGTTTCGACAAGAACCAGTGCATTGGTGGGTATATTCGAAGCCACAACTGAGGCTAGTTGAAGGTTAAGCCGATTCTGGCTGGCATTCGCTGGCTTGAT
>JANLSE010000162.1:0-13279 GCA_031362265.1 Roseiflexaceae bacterium | reverse complement strand
GCGGGCGAACTCGCCGGCAGGGTGGCGAACTCATTGAAGTTCCAACACTCAATGGTGCTGCAGCTGTTCCACCAGAAGAGACCCATCCGCGGATTGTGCGAACTAAAGAGTTCCAGATCAAACCCATGTACAGTGATGAGGCTGTCGAACAGATGGAATTACTAGGACACGACTTCTTTGTCTTTCATGATGCTGAGACTAATATTGTGAATGTGATCTACCGGCGCAGTGATGGGAATTATGGCCTGATAGTCGCAGATCGAGCCGCGTAAGATTCATTTGAAATGCCGTTTTGATCTTACCACAGAGACACTGAGGACACAGAGGTCGAGCAAGTATCAGAAACTCTGTGCTCTCAGTGTCTCTGTGGTGAATAATAAGCGCGTCCTAATCAAGCGAGGAGATTGGCCGAGTGAAAAGAGTGCTACTTGCTGCAATTGTGGCCCTCAGTATATTGTCCGCCTGTGGCATACCATCCGGTGTACAACAAATGGGTGATGGTGCAAAAACGGCCGCTGTAGAACTACGCCAAACCGCCGAAGTTCTCGCGCCTAGTGTGCAGGTGAGCATCGACACACTCCAGCAAACTGCCCGGGCACTCGCACCCACGCTTGAAGCTCAAGCACCTGGCCTACGCCAAACACTTGAAGCGCTCGCACCAACGCTTCAGGCCCAAGCCCCCGAACTAGCTCAAACACTTGAAGCGCTCGCTACAGAACAGCCAGTTGATGGGGTGGCGGTACGCCAAACACTCGATGCGCTCACCGGAGGGGTAGGAACCGCTGAAAGCATGGCGGATGTTCCACTTCCCGATGATCATCGTGTGCTGATTTCCACTGCCGATCATTTGAATTACACCACCCGCCAAGGATTTGGAGCCATACTTGAACTCTATCAGGCGGAAATGCCCAAGCGTGGCTGGGAAGAACTTCCTGATGCACTCCTCGCTACAACCGCCGCTCAGTTTCGTTTTCAGAAAGGCTCGCGCACCGCAATTGTTGTGATCGCCAAGCTCGCTGAGGGTACTACGGTAGATATCTCACTTGTAGAAGATCGCTAAGCTAACCCACAACCCGCCAGCCCAGCTCGTGGCCAGCTCCATATGGCACAACATTGCCATAGTGTTCTGGTACAATCCACGGCTCATTCCGCAGCGTTACGGATTTGGCTGGCGGCATGATCCGATAGATACGCCGTGCTGTATCGGATACAAATGCCTGCAAACGATCCAGCGCCTGGTGGCGTTCAAACAATTCAACCAGCATCGGCAAAATAACTGGAGCTGTGAAGACCCCAGCCGCACATCCAGCGGCCTCTTTTGCATGGCGTGGATGTGGCGCGGAATCGCTACCAAACATAAGTTTTGGGTGTGCCGCTAGCGCCGCCGCTAACAACGCCTCGCGATCTTCTGGGCGCTTCGCGATTGGCTTACAGAACAAATGCGGCTGCAAATGTCCGCCAGCCAAATCATCCAGGGTAATAAGCAAATGATGCAATGTTACCGTCGCAAAGACGTTTGGGTATTGATCCAGAAATTCAACCGCAGCACGAGTAGTAATGTGCTCCATCACGATCCGTAATCTCGGGAAGCTGCGTGCAAGCCGATCATAGACCGGTAAAAATTCCTGCTCACGATCAAGTACAAAGCCGTGGGTTTCACCATGGACGAGAAGTGGGATATCGAGTCGCTCCATGGCAGCTAGTGTGGCCTCAGCAGCGCCAATATCGCGGATACCACCTGCGCTATTGGTTGTAACACCGGCCGGGTAGAGTTTAATACCAATCAGATGCTCACGAGCGGCTAAGAGCTCCGCTTCACTATATTCGCGCAGAAAGAGCGTCATATATGGCAGAAAGCCCATTCCATCGGTTGCAGCGGTTATCTCGGCGCGGTAAGCCAGCAGACGCGCAAGTGTATCAACAGGCGGAACCAGATTCGGCATGATCACACCACCTGCAAAATCACGTGCACTCAGTGGTGCCACAAGCCGCAACATCTCACCATCACGTACATGCACATGCATATCGAGCGGTGTATCTAAAGTAATCTGCATAACATACCTTGTGTATTTAAAAAATAGTCGGATGTCACCACAGAGGCTCAGAGGCACAGAGATTCGGGCAAAGAGCTTTATGTACCTATTCCTCTGTGTCCTCAGTGCCTCTGTGGTGAATAATGTATATCAACGACTGTGGCGCATTATGTACCCGAATCAGCATCCTTTGTTTCTTCCTCAGGCTTACGCAGCATCGCCTCGCGCAAGGCTTCGGTAAAATCACGTGGCCGTTGCGGGCTAATAATCAGGGTCATCTTATCGCGCCGTGCAATAGCCACCAGCCGCTCGCGATTGGTAGCGGCGAAAAACACCTTACCATAGCTTTCAAGTTGAAACGGGCCATGGTATCCAAATACACCAGCGTTAAACGATTGGCGTAACCCGCGACGCGGCACATCTGCGAGTGCTGGCGCCCCTGAAACACCAAGAATGTCGCGTAGTGGGATGGGCATGGCACGCGCCCAACGCCGCCGGATGAATAGCGTGTCATCTCGTAACTCGTAGCCACGCGGCAAAACAGCATAGTTAAGCGCAAGCCAGGCAGCCATCGCAACACCAATAGCAGCCGAGATGACGATACCTGGAACAGCGATCCCATAGTTGAGCATGCCACTCAGATACCAGAACAATGCCGGTAACATAAGCACACCACCTACCATGGCAATTCCAGTCGTAATACGTTCCGCATATGAGTCGAGCGCAGAAGCCTCGAAGAGTGGTGGATCTTTGTGTTGCATTTCTTCATCATACCATGATGTATCGATACGCCAAATTAAGGCGGCTGGTTTCTCGTACAGTCACTTCATCTGATACAAGAATGTCATCAAAGTGTTATCCATACGAAGCATAATAGTGTTTGGGTGCGTTACCATATGCTATAACCAAACGACTATAGAGATCAAGGGATCAGGATGCGCGGCGAAAGATGAAGTCGTGCCACGACAAAGGCAGATACGATGCAGGCGCACGGATTATCACAGAATGAACGAACACTGCTCGATGTAGTGGGGCAACATATCAGCGGGCGTGTCCTAGCTGTTTGGGGTGCAATGCTGCTGATTGCCGCTAGTATCGGGCTGATTATTGGCGCGCCCACGGCAACGCCACTGCTGATTGTCGGAGCTACGCTGGTTGCGGTGTTATTGCTGATCGGTGATCTCGCTGCTGTTCCACTCAGTGATGGTAGCCTCCTTTCGCCTGCGCCTGCACTCATGATTGCTGGCCTCAGTATGACGAGTTGGCCCTTGCTGATTGTTGCCGTAGTAGTTGGCACTGTTCTACCTGCGCTGCTGAGAAAGCGTTTGCGGCGTTCAATTGCTGAAGCAGGCGGGCGAGCACTGGCCATCACATTTGTTGCCCCAATCGCAACACTCACACATACCACAGCGCTCCCGCTGAGTACCCTCGCCGGGCTGCTTACGCTACCACTCATTGGCGCACTTGTATATCTGATTGAAATTGGGGTTGGAGTCGTCGATGGCCCTGGCACATGGATTGAGCGTTGGCGTGCACAAATCCGTGCTATGCGCTGGTATGTTTTGGCGATGATACCAATTGGTGGCATGCTTGGCCATCTCTGGCAGGTCGGCCCACTTGCATTTATCCCGGGGTTGTTCTCGTTAGGCTTCACCCAATATCTCTTTCGCGCCCAAATCGCACTCCATCAGACCTCACAGGATCTTGAGATACTTGCAGCTCAGCATAAAGCGCGCGGCGAACGATTGGAAAAGCTTCAGGCACTTTCAACGGCAATGGTTGGAACATTAGATCTGAATGTCATGCTCCATCTCCTGTGTGGCCGGCTGGCTGCATTGATGGATGCTCCTTATGGATGGGCGGTTCTCATCGATCGAGATGGGCACCTTCAGTTGATGGCCAATCATCAGCTTCCAATCACTGGCGATCTGGAAGACCAACTCTTCGTCAACCCAGATAGCTATCATGGCGTGATGCGTCGTGGGCGGGTCGTGCTTATGACAGATGAATATCGCCATGATTTAACACCAATCGCAGCCTTGGACGAATCTGAGCTATGGAATACTGTGCTAAGCATCCCGCTGGTAGCCGAAAAGCGCGTGCTTGGGGTGATCTGCCTTGCCTTTGAGCATCTACGCGGGCTAGATGCCGAGGAGCAGCGGGTGCTTGCGGCCTTCGCTAACCAGGCGGCTGTAATGCTCGAAAATGCTCGGCTCTTCGATGAATTGCGCCATAAGCAAGTTGAACTGATCCAATCCTCGAAGCTAGCAGCCGTTGGCACCTTCGCTTCAGGAATCGCGCATGAGTTTAATAACCTGCTTGGCAGCATGCTTGGCCATGCAGAACTTGGCCATCAGGCCGATGAAGTGGAAGAGAAAGATCACTCATTAGAAGTGATCACCCAAGCCTGTCGGCGTGGACGCAGTATCACACGTGGGTTATTAACGTTTGCACGGCGCCAGGAGCATCAGCGCGCCCTAGCCGATCTAACCGACGCGATTGATGAGACGCTTATGCTTGTTGAACTCGATCTACGTAAATCACGGATCAAGGTTGTACGCCAGATTGAGCCAGTCGCACTCACCTACTGTGATTTGGGCCAACTCTCACAAGTGGTGCTAAACTTTATTACGAACGCTCGCGATGCAATGGCGCCAAATGCCGGCACACTCACCATCGGCCTACGAGAGCGCCAAGGCCAAATCGAATTAAGTGTCAGTGATACTGGGTCTGGCATTCCAGCCGAACTGCTCGACAAAATCTTCGAGCCCTTTGTGACAACTAAAGGCTCGATGGGTGGCAGCCAAACCCCAGGAACTGGGCTTGGACTCTCAGTCTCATATGGTATCGTCAAAGAACATGGTGGAACAATCGGTGTGGAGAGTGAAGTTGGCCGTGGAACCACCATGTTGGTGCGCTTACCAATCCTAACAGAACCGCCAGTTCATGAGGAATAACGCAGCACAAAGCGTAAGAACGCAAGAACGCAAGAACGCAAGAACGCAAGAACGCAAGAACATTTGGCTGCTGTGCGTAGCGGTTTTTACGAGCTTTAGCTCGTCCTAAAGCCGCGCGTTAGCGCATCATTTACGCTTCAGCGTACTAATAGTAATAGCGATTATAGGCATCCTGACGTTGTTCTTCGAGGATGCGATTAAGATCTTCGCGACGAATATAGCCGCGCTTTACAAGCAGTTCGCCTAGTTGAATCGGCTTCTCATAAACGCATGCAAGTGCATGCTCGGCAATCGCCTGCTGCAAACGTTCCGGGGTGATCATCTTTTGGATCAGCAAATAATCACCGAGCCGATCCGGGTTACCACGCGATTGTTGTTGTTCTACAAGCACACCAGCCAATGCCAATGGCGAAAGCATTTTGCGCCTAATCAAAATCATCCCAAGCATGGTTTTCTTACCGCGGTTCCGATCATTGATCTGCTCGCGTAGCGCCTCCTGGAGCTGTGCATCACTCAGGAGCCCTTTTGCTACTAGTGCCTGCCCGAGTTTGGGTGGCTCAATCCGTTTTTCCTCAAATACCGGCGCATGGAAACCTGAGACAAGTTTTCGCAACCGTAAATCCTCTAGCGCACTCTGTGCTTCATGATGTTGTGGATCAATCGCAATAACCCGCTCTAGGCATTCGCGTTGCTGATCTTCCGTCTCGACCATGCGGCTTAGCCAAAACCAGGCGGTAGCGTTACGGCTATCGCTGACAATCACCTTACGCATTAGTTGAAAAGCTGTAGCACGATCCCCTTGTGCAAATGCCTGAAGGCTTGCATCGAAGATTTGGTCGGACATAGCACCCCCACACAAAAGTCGGACGCCGATCATACCACTAACTCCCATAACATGCTACGCTATGGCTTGGATCACAAACTATAGCATGGCGTATTCCTGGGTTCTAGATCCTAGATGTAAGCAATATGATTGCGATCACTAGTTATTTCAATTCGGGAATCTCAATCGGATCCTCGCGCGGCTCACAAACGCCACAAAATAATGCACGCGCTGTCACAATTGCCTTGTGTACACCACGGCTATCTTTATATAACGCAACAATGTGAGGCATTTCTTGTATGTGTTCTTTGCAGATTGCGCGGCCACAAAAAACACATGCGCCATGTGCGGGGCGCTCGCAGTGCCAGCAGTTCATGCTCTTCCTCCCAAACCAAGATGGTCATTATGTCATTGTAGCACGGCCTAAGCTCCACCTAAAGCCGGATTGCGGGTTGGCATCGTAGCGCGTATACTGCACAAGCAATAATGAGCACGACAGTTTGTATCTGGAGTACGACTTATTAACGCAGAGGCGCAAACACCATCATATGTGCGTCTTTGCGTTTTTGCGTCCTTCCATTCGGGAGACTTTGTTGCGTAACATCGCCTTAATTGAACGATATTGGCATGAGGAGGTAGGGTCATGCGGGTAGGCCTTGATTTCGGAACGACCAACTCAAGCGCGGCAATCTATGATGGCACACGAGTCCAACTGATTCCGCTTGATCCGGCCAATGCCTCGCCATCAGTGATGCGTTCTACACTCTTTATCTCACGCGATGGTGTACCGAGTATTGGGCGCGCTGCCATAAACCATTTTACAGAAGGTAATGTCGGGCGTGAGATCGAATATCAGTGGCGCTATATTGGTGAAACAGAGGTGACACTCGCCGATGTCGGTACCATCATGCAGTCGCTCTATGCGATTGTAGATGCAAATACCCCCGGCCGATTATTTCAATCGCTGAAAACCCACCTGCGTGATCGTTCATTTATTGGGACAGATGTCTTTGGCACTCGCTATACAATCGAGACACTGATCGGCGTTGTATTACGCCTTGTGCTTCAACAGATTGAACGTGAAATTGGCGAAAAAGTCACTGAAATGGTGATTGGCCGGCCGGTACATTACTCAACCGACCCTGAGATGGATGCGTTGGCTATCAGCCGTATGGCACACGCCTGTGAAGAAGCTGGGCTACCACCATTTCGCTTCCTTCCCGAACCAACCGCAGCAGCATTATCCTACGCCGCCAGCACAAATGCGGAGCAGCATATTCTGGTATTCGACTTTGGCGGCGGTACGCTCGACGTTACTATCATGCAGCTAGATGGCAAGGGTGGGCGACATGTGCTCGCCACCGATGGCGTTCCGATCGGTGGTGACCTACTCGACCGACGGCTGGTCATGGGGAAAGTACTGAATCATTTTGGCGCAGGAGCGTTACTTGGCCCACGCCGCCTGCCATTCCCGGCTGTTATTCTAGAACACCTTAGTGAATGGCAAAGTATTGTAGATCTGACCCAGCCGCGCTACCAAAAGATTATTGAGGAAGCTATTCGCACCGGCGATAAGCCACGTGAGCTAGGCCAGTTACATGTGTTGGTTCGAGAAAACTATGGCCTGCCGCTCTACGAAGAGGTAGAACGCGCAAAAGTGCGCCTTAGCGAGAATCGCTCCACAACAATCTCGATGCATGTGAAGGGTATCGATATGGATGAACCTGTTGAGCGTTGGGATTTCGAGCGCCTGATTGGGCCAGATGTACGTGGTGTAGCGGCCTGTGTTGACCGGGCGCTCGCAGAGGCAGGCCTCACGCCACAGGAGATCAATGTTGTGCTGCGTACAGGCGGATCTTCACGCATTCCAGCCTATGTTCGTATGCTGAGCGAAAAATTCGGCGCAGAGAAGCTCCAAGAGATGGATGTGTTTACTGGCGTCGCATCTGGCCTCGGGGTAGCAGCCTATGATGGGAGTGGGCTTGGATAAACAATGAAGCATTGAAGCATTGAAACAACCTATCTGTTTCAATGCTTCAATGCTTCAATGCTTCGCTTATGCCAGCGACTTCTGCAGGCAAGTGCGGTGGTGGTAGGTCTTATTGCGGCGGCGGCCATCCATCACAACAACCATCTCGCGATCATTAGCAATGCGCTGGCCACAGTTCATGCAGTCATGGGCAGTCATGCGCCCGCTCTTATCGCGGGATGTAACGTCCGTCTTCGATTTCTTCTCAGCCATGGTGAATTCGCTCCATTTCAAGGCTACAGCGAACCTGGAACTCGGATCGCCGCATGCTGTTAGTATTCAGAACTAGTATAGCACAATCTCGGCCTTTATGCATGCGGCAGATCATGTGGATCGAGGCCATATGGCAGGAGTTCTGCCGCAGTTGTGACAAGCACCGCATCGCCCATATTAGCCATAATGATCGTTGCCTTGCCTGCCAATTCATAGATCATCTGGCGACAGGATCCGCATGGGCTAACCGGGCCTTTGGTATCGGCCACAACTGCCAGCGCCACGATATCGCGGAAACCAGCCGAATAGGCACTAACCAATGCGGAGCGCTCGGCACAAATAGTTGACCCATACGCGGCATTCTCGACATTACAGCCATGGAAGATCTGCCCATCAGTTGTGATCAGTGCTGCGCCCACCATAAAATGCGAATAGGGCGCGTAGGCGCGTAGGCGTGCACGACGCGCCTCTTCAATGAGTTCCGCGTGGCTCACCCCGTTCAGATCGCTCGACATGTACAGCCTGCTCTTTCAATTCTTCAAACCCAGTTTCGCCCTCTGGCCGGTAGCGCAACCTTAGGCGCCGTGGGCGCAACCCCTCAACCGAGAGCACACTGATCGTCACATCCTCGGGCAGGTGCACTTCATCGCCAACCAGAGGCACCCGTCCAAGCTGTTCAAATACCAGGCCACCAAGTCGCTCGGATTCTTCGGAGACGAGTTTCAGCCCAGTTGCATCATTCAAATCATCCAGTAATATCCGTGCATCGACAATCAGTTCGCCCGCACCTAATTCCTGAATTTCGGGCTCCTCGACATCATATTCATCCTGAATATCGCCAACGATCTGCTCAAGCAGATCTTCAATCGTGACGAGCCCAGCTGTGCCACCATATTCATCAACCACTACTGCCAGGTGTACCCTACGCGTCTGCAAATCCTTTAACAACAGATCGACCTTCATTGTTTCAGGAACGAAATGTGGCGTGCGTAAGATTCCCTGAAGCTGCACGTCACGCCGGCCAACCCGTAGATAGGGTAAGAGATCCTTGGCGTATAGAATACCAACAACCTGATCGACGGTCTCATGATAGGCAGGGATTCGTGAATGGCCATGTGCGATCACGATCTCGAGCGCCTGATCGATGGTTGCGGTCTCCTCAATTGCGATAATATCAACCCGTGGGATCATCACCTCACGAACAAGTGTATCACCGAATGAGAAGATTCCTTCGATCATCTCGCGCTCATCGGGCTGAATCAGCCCTTCTTCCTCACCAACATTCACAAGCAACCGCAATTCCTCTTCAGTAACAAGCGGATGTTGCGATGCTTCTCTCCCACTGAGCATACGAATAATTGGGCGTGTGAGGAAGCCGATCATAGCAGCAATTGGCCAGAGAATTGTTGCACCAAATGCCATTGGGCCGGCCAGAAAGCGGGCAGTATCGGTGACATTATGCAGTGCAATTGCACGCGGCAACGCTTCACAGAAGATCAAAATAACGATCAGCAAGAGGCTGAGCGCCCCAAATTGCCAACTTATGGGCAGGATACGGGCTGCCAGCAGTGTGAAGGCCGCTGCCGCTAAGATCGCTGTGAGATCAATCAGCCGGATAGTGACCTTAAAACGGTATGGATCCGAGAGCAGGCGGCTAACAACCGCAGCACGTGGCGAATCCTCATCCTGAAGTGCATTCAGGCGGTGGCGGCTGATTGCTGTGAGTGCAGCCTCAACAGCCGAGGTAAAGGCGAGTGCCAACAGACAGCATGCAATACCAATATAAAGAAACGGAGAATCTGGGTCCAAGTGTTAATGCCTCATACAAAAAGTGCGCTCAGCGATAGATCCTTATGGATTCGCATGATCGCTTCAGCAAATAGTGGCGCAACGCTAATAACCTTAATACGCGCATTAGAAGCAGCCGATGGTAATGGGATCGTATTTGTGACAATCGTTTCTGCCAACACAGAATTGGCAATGATCGAGAGTGCCTCGCCAGCGAAGATCCCGTGTGTTGCACAGGCATAGACACTGCGTGCACCCCGATCCTTGAGCGCGCGTGCCGCCTGCGCCAGTGTTCCGCCTGTCGAAATAAGATCGTCAACAATCACAGCGCTTTTCTGCTCAATATCACCAACCATCTCAAGCATTTCGACCGAATCAGGCTGTGGGCGTTGCTTTGCAATAATCGCAATACTGGCACCGATCCGCTCGCGGAATTGATTTGCACGATTAACACCACCTGCATCCGGCGAGACAACCACCGGATTAGGCAAATTCAAATCGCGAACATAATCGGAGAGCAACTGGCCAGCCTGAAGGTGATCAACCGGAATATCAAAGAAACCTTCGATCGCTGGCGCATGCAGATCCATGGTAAGCACCCGATGCGCACCAGCAATTGTGATCAGATTCGCCACCAGCTTGGCGGAAATTGGTTCACGACCAGTGGTCTTCTTTTCCTGCTTGGCATAACCATAATATGGGATAACCGCTGTCACACGGGCTGCCGATGCACGCCGCAGTGCATCAATCAGGAGCAGCAGTTCCATCAGGTGCTGATTGACTGGTGTACATGTAGGCTGCACCACAAACACATCCGAGCCACGCACATTCTCTTCGATCTTGACACGCGTCTCACCATTCTGGAATGTGCCAACCAAGGCACGCCCCAAGTTGAGGTTCATACACGCTGCTATTTCCTGTGCGAGTGGCCGATTGGCGTTACCACTAAATATCTGCAGACGTCCTTCCATTTGGATTGGTCCTTGCATTCGTTTACGATTAATCACAGTTGATTATTACGGATGTATTCGAACGGCCCGATCTGCGCACCTGCATCTACGCGTGCACCTTCGACAAGCGCATAGCGCACGCGCGCCGCATCACTAACCGTTGCATCAATCAGGGTCGCATGTGGCCCAATTTCACACCCTACGCCAACCTGGGTCGTACCACGGAGCAGGGTGCCTGGTAATAAGGTGGTATCACGGCCAACCTGCACGCCTACATCAACATACGTTGCCCCAGGATCCTGAATCGTCACACCAGATCGCATAAGCTCAACGAGAATACGCTGGCGCATCACCGCTTCGGCCTCCGCGAGCTGGGCACGATCATTAATACCCCAGGCTTCACGTTCATCATCAACCTCAAGTGCCACCGCTGCGCCTGGCCCACGTGCGGCAACCGCTAGGGCAACCAAATCTGTCAGATAATATTCGCCCTTGATCGGGCTGCGTGGCACGCTTGGCAGTACTTCCCATAACCAGGCAGCATCAATACACATGATCCCACTATTGCATTCACCAATCAAGCGCTGTTCCGGAGTGGCATCACGCTCTTCTACCAGCCCGGTCACATAGTTCTGCGCATCGCGCACCACACGGCCATAGCCTGTAGGTGCGCCAGGGCGGAAACTCAACAATGCCAGCAGTGCGCCAGTTGTACGGCGCAGTTGCACCACAGCGCGAGCGGTTTCAGTTCGTAACAGTGGTGTGTCACCGAACAGAACCAGGACTTCATCGGCTTTGCCCGCGAGCAGATCACGCGCCTGTAACACCGCATGTCCAGTACCTAGGCGCTCAGCCTGAACAGTATACTGGTATCGATCTCCCAACGATTGGCGAACCGTATCAATCGTATCGCGCGCTAGGACTACCACCGTCTGGGTTGCCTCCAGTGTATCGATAGCAGCCAAGACGTGCCCCAATAATGAGCGACCACAGATTGGATGCAATACCTTCGGAAGCGCCGATTTCATGCGCGTTCCTTCACCAGCAGCGAGTATAAGAATGGCAAGGCGTTCAGTATTCATGGCAACAAAAAAGCACAGCGAAGAGGAACTTCACTGTGCGGCAACCACCCGATCTGGAATATTCGGCATTCGGCGTGGCAAAGAGCAGCAGTTCGTTTGTCGTACACTACCATTCAGGTGCGCCGCTGGTTGGTTGCCAGGCTAGGATTCGAACCTAGACAGACGGATTCAAAGTCCGTAGTGCTACCATTACACAACCCGGCAATTTCAAAACCACATTCGTATTATAGCATGAGCGCTCCAACTATTGCAACCGCTATAATCGGTCGCAAGTCGCTTGACACTCCTGCGCTAGGCGTGTATCATCCAAAACAACAAATAAAGAATGATGCATTGATGAGGACGAGTAGCCGAGCAACAGTTATCAGGGAGGGTATGCCACAGACTGCGAGCATACCTAACGATGGGCTTAGCGAATACCACCTCGGAGTTGCCCCTGGAACGCAACACAAGTATAGGGGCACGGGCGGCACCCGCTATCAGCCTCCAAGCCTGTGCTATTGCTGAATGCTTTCGGCGGCCAGGGAATATGGGTGGAACCACGGAGCAAACCTTCGTCCCTATTGGGGCGTGGGGTTTTTGTTTTTAAGGAGTATTATGAGCAATTATCGGCGTCTTGCACGGCGGCCAGAGCGGCGTGGGCGAGGTTGCCTCATTTTTCTGGTTGTACTGATATGGGTCATTCTAGGGGGCGTATTATTTTACCAGTATTACCTACGGCCGCGTATTAGCCAGGAAATTGGCCAACAGATCAGCCGCCAGCTGGTGGTGGCACCAACTGCGCAGTCAGACCAACTGGCCGGGCCAACCCCTGCGGCTGGCGTAGCCCAATCGGCTGGTATATTGCCAACATTGGTCGCATCCCTACCTGCAGGCGAAATTCGGATCAGCGAGGCTGCTGCAAATGATTACATGGCTACCAACATCGAGCGCTTTAAGCCAATTGAATCAGTAAAACTCCATTTTGTACCGGGTGTCATCGAAGCAGAGTTGGTAGCATTACGTTCAACCAGTACTGCACGTATGGGAGCGGCCATACAGGATGGCCAGATTATCGCAACCAACCCAAGTATTGATGGCCCGCTGGCGAATCTGGTCGACCTGCAAGATTTGGTTGGCCCGCTTCAACAGCAACTCAATGATGAATTACGCACCCAAAATCGCCGTGTGACCGATGTACAGGTTCAACAGGGAGTGTTGGTGTTTGTTGTCGAGTAGCAATGAAACATTGAAACATTGAAGCATTGAAGCATTGGAGCATTGGAGCATTGGAGCATTGGAGCAGGCTCTTGAAGAGAGTTGTTTCTCGGCTTCGCCGGAATACTAGGCCAGGGCACCAGTCCCAAAAGGCACCCGGTCTGGCACCAGCTCCAACGTTCCAACGTTCCATCGCTCGATCGTTTC
>JANLSE010000137.1:0-13386 GCA_031362265.1 Roseiflexaceae bacterium | reverse complement strand
ACTTGGCCGTAGAAGATCGCTGCCAATGCGCCCGCGGCGGGGCCACTCTCGACCATACGGATCGGGAAGCGCGCAGCCGTATCCGCAACCGTAATGCCACCCGAGGAGAGCATCAGATACAGGTCGCGCGGGTAGCCAAGGCCCTGCAGTTGCGTTTCCAGGCTGAGCAGATAGCGCTCTGCCAGCGGCTGGACATAGGCATTGGCGACCGTGGTGGACATGCGCTCATACTCACGGATCTCAGGTGCGACCTCCGAGGAGAGCGAGAGTGCCAGCTGCGGAAAGCGTTGCGCCAGAAATGCCGCTGTCTGCTGCTCGTGGGTCCCGTTCCGATAGGCATGCAGAAAACAGATCGCCGCCGCCTGTGGGAGGCTTTTCTCGACAAATTCAGCGATCGCCTCAAGCGACGCCTCACTCAGCGGCGTTATGGCCTCACCGAATGAGTTCATTCGTTCCTCGACCTCGCAGCGCATATTGCGCGCTACAAGTGGGCTGACAGGGGGTGAGTGAAGGTCGTAGATGTCATAGCGCATCTCGCGCTGTGTATCAAGAGTGTCAGCAAATCCAGAGGTTGTGATCAGAATCACCTGTGCGCCACGGCGCTCGATCAGCGCATTTGTGATCAAAGTCGTACCGTGAATGCTAAGCTCGACCTGGCTTCCCTCGGCTTTCACCTCTCCAAGCAGTGCATTCCAACCTTCAATAACAGCGCGGGTAGGATCGTTTTGTGTGGTGAGCGTTTTGTATGTGTGAAGCTCGCCGGTCTGCATATTGCAGAGCACAAAATCGGTGAACGTACCACCAATATCGAAGCCAAAGCGGTAGCTCACCTGAATAGTCATAGTATCTCCTAGCAACGCTGGTAAGGATGACAACCGTAGGTCAGAGGTTTAGTCGGAGACCGCAGCCTCAAACATATGTAGACAAATCATCAGGATTCGTGTGTGCCGAGAATATACCATGACTATTACTGGCTTGTCAAGGCAACTGTTGACAGTTGACAAACTGATTTACATATGTTATATTCGCGGTCATACTCAACCAATTGCTCTCACGATGACGTTCTCTCTTGGCCGTAGGCGTTTGTATCCGTAGCTGAATACGTAGTTTGGTCTACGTTATCTGCGGTATACCGTATGGTCCGGTGCAGGCACGGTGCAGGGCAGTCGTGTTGATACACTGATGCAAAAACTGCGCGCTCACTCCAGCAACTCAATGTCCTTGCACCACACCAGAGGAATAATATACGAGGATGGTATGGCCCAGAACAGCGAGAGCAGGTGTTATCGACTTGGCTTTGACATTGGCGGTACCTTCACCGACTTTGTGCTCATTGATGATCGCACTGGTGAGATCACGAGTTATAAGACACTGACTACACCACATGACCCGGCAGCAGCGGTGATGGAGGGCGTGCGTGGTCTGCTCGACCAAGTGTCGGCCCCAGGTCACACGATCGAAACCGCCATCCATGGTACAACTTTGATCACGAATGCCCTGATCGAGCGCAAAGGGGCAAAGACCGCCTTTATTACCACCCGCGGCTTTCGTGATGTGTTAGAAATCGCGAAGGAGATGCGCTATGACATCTACGACCTCCTGTTAGTTCTGCCGCAACCACTGGTTCCACGTCCTCTTCGTCTTGAGGTTGACGAGCGGCTCAATGGGCGGGGAGAGGTTGTCACACCACTCGATAGTGCGGGGCTTGATCCGCTCACAGCCATACTCAAGCGCGAAGCGGTCGAAGCTGTGGCAGTCTGCCTACTTCACTCCTATCGTAACCCGACCCATGAGCAGTTGATTCGGGATTGGCTGCAAGCCCAGCTACCAAACGTCAGTGTCTCCCTCTCATCCGAAGTCGCCCCCGAGATTCGTGAATACGAGCGCATGTCCACCACGGTTGTCAATGCCTATGTTCAACCGCTCACTGAGCGCTACTTATCACAGCTGGAGCAGCAACTCCGTGCGATTGGCTTCGAGCGGCGGTTGTACCTAATGCTATCGAGCGGTGGAACCGGTACTGTGGAGACTGCCAGCCGCTTCCCAGTACGCCTACTCGAATCAGGGCCAGCGGCAGGGGTACTGGCAGCCATTTTCTATGGTGAGGTCGTGGGTGAGCAGAGCCTAGTCTCCTTCGATATGGGCGGCACTACTGCAAAGATGTGCCTAATCAAAGGTGGCCGCCCGACAATGACGAGTACGTTTGAAGTGGCGCGGGTCCACCGCTTCAAGCGCGGCTCAGGACTACCAGTGCGAATCCCAGCGATCGAGTTGATTGAGATTGGCGCAGGCGGCGGCTCGATCGCCCGGATCAATGAGCTCGGGCTGCTCAAGGTCGGACCTGACTCAGCCGGTGCCGACCCTGGGCCTGCTTGCTATGGGTTTGGCGGTACCTCGCCGACGGTGACGGACGCTAATCTATTGCTGGGCTACCTCAACCCGGATTACTTCCTGGGTGGGCGCATGCAGCTCGATGTTGCCGCCGCCGAACAGGCAATCGCGACACACATCGCTGGCCCGCTGGGAGTTGATCCGATTGTGGCGGCCAATGGCGTCCATCAGGTCGTCAACGAGAGCATGATCTCGGCGACCCGCATTCATGTGGCCGAGCGTGGCGCTGACCCACGACGACTCATGTTGATGGCATTCGGCGGTGCGGGCCCTATCCATGCGCACCAGATCGCGCGGGCACTAAAGATGCGCGGCTACATCGTTCCCGCAAGTGCGGGGGTGACCTCAGCTCTCGGTTTCTTGACGGCACCTGCATCATTCGATTTCGCACGTAGCTTCGTGGCTAAGCTCACTTCTGAACTACTGCCGGATCTCGATACCATCTATAGCGAGCTTGAGGCTGAGGGTCACGCTATGCTCAGCGAGGCAGGAGTTGCTGATGAGGAGATGGTATTCCTACGTCAGGCAGATCTGCGCCACACCGGACAAGGTCACGAAATCTCACTACCACTGCTTTACCCATGCCTGGCCGAGGTCGATCTCGATACCACACTCCGCCCGTACTTCTATGATTTCTATGCTGGCATCTACGGCCATGCTCATCGCCACCTAGCGCTTGAGCTTATCACCTGTCGGCTGACAGCGACTGGCCCGCGCCCACGTGTGCAGCTTCGCGAAACCCCCATAGAGGCGTGCCTCGCCGATAATGCGAAAAAGGGGCAACGTCTGGCTTACTTTGCCGAACTTGGAGGATTTGTGCACGCCCCTGTCTACGACCGCGAGTTGCTCACGGCTGGGATGAGCTTCACTGGGCCAGCGATTGTGGAAGAGAAGGACTCCACAGCGGTAATCGGCCCAGGTGCTGAGGTCGCTGTCGATCGCTTCGCAAATCTTCGGGCCATCTTTATGTTGGACAAAGGACGGTAGGTGGAAGACCAATGATGGTCGACAAAGTCCATGGACATGGGGCGGTTACCCAGAAGTGGTAACTACGCCTACACTACCTCCTACATTTTTGGGGTCTGGTGTTGACCACATTAGAAAGGGAACAACCGTTATGGCTACACTCCTGGGAAGATCACGTCGGCTCAATCGCTGGAGCAACGCTCGTTCACTGTTGCTACTCTCGCTGATCCTGTTCACTCTAGGTGCTTGTGGTGGTGCAGCGCCTGCCGCTCCAGCACCGACTGCTGTCCCCGTTGTCGCAGATGCTACCGCCGTCCCAGTACCAACCACAGCTCCCGCTCCCACGGTTCCTGCGCCCACCGAGGCAGTAGCGACCGCCGTTCCAGAACCCACGACAGCACCTGCCGCAGAAGGCGGGAAGACCGCGACGATCGGCATGGTTGAGCTAGTAACCTCGCTCGATCCACCGACCGACTGGGCAATTGCTGCGACATGGATCCACATGAACATCTTTGACTGTCTGGTCTGGCGAGATCGTGCGACCGCTGAGTTTACACCCTGGCTGGCCGAGTCGTATGAGAATACCAACTCAACTACCTGGCGCTTCAAGTTGCGCCAGGGCGTCACATTCCATAACGGTGAGCCCTTCAACGCTGACGCTGTGGTCTGGACCTACCAGCGCATCCTTGCCGATGATACCATGATCACCTATCCGCAGTGGACGTTCATCAAAGAGGTGACAGCAGTCGACCCTTACACCGTCGACTTCGTTACGGCGCAGCCTGAACCAGCGATGATGAGCAAAATCTCGGGAACAGGTTGTGGAATCCAGGCACCTGTAGCCGGTAAGGCCCAGAAGGAGAGCGGTGCCGAATATAAGCCAATTGGCACCGGCCCCTTCGCCTTCTCGGAGTGGGTGAAGGATGACTATATCAAGCTGGTAGCGAATGCCAACTACTGGCAGGGTAAGCCGGACATCGACAATCTGGTATTCCGTGCTATCCCTGAGGTTTCGACCAGGGTCGCAAGCCTATTAGCTGGTGATGTCGACCTGATGGTTGGTGTGCCCAAGCAGGATTGGGAGCGTGTCAACGCGAACGAAGGCACGTCCGTCGAGGAGTATCTGACCAATCGCACGCTGCTGTTGGCCCTGCGCACAGCACCATCGGGCGGCATGCTTGACTGGAGTGGACCGACTAGCGACCCGCTTGTTCGTGAGGCAATCAGCCTGGCGATCGACCGTAAGACACTAATTGAGTTGATCGATGGCCTGGGTATTCCGACCCTCAGCCGGATTACACCACCGACCCTCGGCTCAAGCGACAAGTTCTACAACCAGTTCGGTGAGTACAATCCTGATAAGGCACGCGAGCTTCTGGCTAAGTCATCGTACAAGGGTGAGACTCTGACCTTCCATACCTCGACCGCCTTCCTCTACCAGAAAGAGGTGGCCGAAGCGATCACTGCCATGCTTCAGGATGTTGGTCTAAAGATCGATTTGCAGGTGATGGACGTAACCAGTTTCCGTGAGAAAGTCTACTTCCCAAACAAGAATCAAGAGATCTACATGGATGCCCTCGGTAACTCCTTCTTCGATCCATGGATCACCGTCAAGGAGTTCGAGGTAGGCCAGAAGCAGCGCTCGGGCTGGGTTAACCCTGAGGCTGAGAAACTGATCGCTGAGGCTGCAGTTAATATGGATCCCAAGGCCCGCGCTGCACAGTATTTGCGGGTACAGGAGCTTATTAACGAGGAAAACCCACACGTCTACCTCTATCTGATGAAAGACGCCATGGGCAAGTCGGATCGGCTGGAGTTCGCAATGAACCCCGATAACTTCCTGTGGATGGGCTTCGCCAAAGTTAAGTAGATGTACGATGATGGTCGGGGTCAGCTCGTCGTCGGTATGCGAGCTGGCCCTGCCTTCATAGAGACCGGGCCGAGGTGAGGAGCCAGTTCATGTCACGTTATATTACGACTCGCATTGTTCTGCTGATTCCATCTCTATTTGGGCTATCGCTGATCCTCTTCATACTTATGCGCGTCGGCGGTGATCCTGTGGCTAACCTGGTACGTCCTGAAGCCTCACCAGAAGAGATCGCCACGGTACGGGCTGCCTACGGTTTCGACAGGCCACTGCATGAGCAATATCTCACATCGATTGGCAGGATTATGGTCGGGGACTTTGGCGATTCGGTACGCTTTCGTTCGCCCGCAATGCCACTGGTCGTCGAGCGGCTGCCGGCCACGCTTCAACTCTCTGTAGTGGCGATCATGATCGCGCTGTTGCTCGCAATACCAATCGGCCTGATCTCCGCGCTCTATCAAAACTCTGCGCTTGATGTCACACTGACGCTCAGTTCGACTCTCGGACGGGCAATGCCTAACTTCTGGCTTGGGATCATGCTGATCTTGCTCTTTGGTGTTCAGCTGCGCTGGTTGCCGATTTCGGGCACCGGCGACTGGAGTAACCTAGTGCTGCCCGCCACTACACTCGGGATCGGCATCGCGCCAACGCTTACCCGACTACTTCGCTCAAGCATGATCGAGGTGCTGCGGCGCGAATATGTGGTAACGGCACGCGCCAAGGGCCTTAAGGAGCGAGTAGTGGTTCTGCGCCATGCTCTGCGCAACTCTCTGATTCCGTTCGTGACAATCTTGGGGCTCCAGGTGGCTTGGCTTCTTGGCGGAGCAGTAATCGTCGAGGAGGTCTTCGCCTGGCCTGGAATGGGCCGCCTCATCTATCGCTCGGTGCAGGTGCGCGATCTTGCCGTCGTGCAGGCAGGCGTGTTCATCTTTGCCCTGATCGTCATGGTTGCCAATCTACTCGTTGACCTGTCGTACGCACTTCTGGATCCACGCATCAGCTATCGCGACAAATAATGTTCGCAACCAGAGATGAGGTCAGAGCTTGAGCACGACAGAAGTTGTCTCCAATCCGCTAAAGATGCGACCTCGATCGGCCCGTCAGGCGTGGGCGCGAAGCCTTCAGCGCAATAGTGTAGGGGTGATCGGGTTAGCAATTGTGACTGCGGTGCTGGTCATGGCCGTAACTGCGCCACTTATCGCACCTCATGATCCTGCCAAACTCAATGTACGAGCCCGGCTTCTTGCGCCATCCTGGGCGACGAGGGGAGATAGTAAATACCTGCTTGGCACCGACCAACTTGGCCGCGATGTGCTGAGTCGGCTAATCTTCGGCTCGCGCGTGTCGGTGATTGTAGGCGGGCTGGGTGTCGCAATCTCGGTGGTGGTCGGGGTTACGATCGGCCTAGTGAGTGGCTATATGGGTGGGCGTATCGACAATATACTCTCACGAGCCGTGGATACCTTCATGGCGATTCCTTTTATTATCCTCGCTCTTGCGGCTGTCGGCTTTCTTGGCCCGAGCTTGATCAATCTGATCATCGTTCTGGGTCTGACCGGCTGGGTGACCTTCGCACGGGTTGTGCGCGGCGAGGTGCTATCGGTCAAGCGCCTGGAGTATGTGATTGCGGCCCGTACGATCGGACAGACTGGTTGGCGCATCGCCCTCTTCCATGTGCTGCCAAACGTCGCCGCGTCGATCATCGTGCTCGCAACCCTGCAGATTGCAACCGTGATTATCGCCGAGTCCTCGCTGAGCTTTCTTGGCATGGGCGTCCAGCCACCCACCATTACCTGGGGGGTGATGTTGTCCGAGGGACGTAATCATCTGGCGACCTCGTGGTGGCTGGCGACATTCCCCGGCGTCATGATTAGTCTGACTGCCCTTGGTTGCATCCTGCTTGGCGACTGGCTGCGCGATGCGCTTGATCCGCGGTTACGCCAGGGCTGATTATAAGGAGCACATCCCATGACATTCTCGATCACTGGGTATGACACGCGCAGCGGGATGATGGGTGTGGCGGTAGCAACGCGCTACTGGGCTGTGGGAGCGCGCGTTCCCTATGTGCGCGCAGGCGCCGCGGCGATTGCAGTGCAGGCCTACGCTCAACCCTACCTTGGCTACGATACGCTCCGGCTGATGCGCGAAGCTGGCCTCACCGGGCCAGAGGCGATCACCCGTGTTCTGGCCGATGACCCTGGGCGCGATTGGCGGCAGGTGGGTCTGGTTGACCACCTCGGAAATGTCTATGGGTACACGGGTGTCGAGACCGAGCCCTGGAGCGGCCATGTGCTTGGCGAAGCATGTGTCGGCGCGGGCAACATGCTGGTCAATGAGGAGACCGTAACATCCATGGTGACAACCTTCGAGCAGCACCCGTCGCTCGATCTGCCCGAGCGCCTGATCGCAGCCCTCCAGGCTGGTCATGCGGCTGGTGGCGACCGTCGCGGTCAACAGTCAGCGGCCGTCTATGTTGTCCATCTCTGCGAGGCACCCTATCTCGACCTGCGGGTGGATGACCATCCTGATGCTATTGCTGAGCTGGCGCGTCTGGTCGCTGCTACGAACAAAGATCTGCTCGTGCGCAGCGCACGCTTTGCCGGTGGACATGAGGGGCCTCCACTAGAAGAATATATCGCCCATAAAGAAAAACTACAGACTCGGGGTCTGGCATAGCATCATAATCTGGAGTGCAAGATGGACCCGATCACCTTCGATATCCTATGGCAGCGATTGATCTCAATTATGGATGAGATCGACCAAATGATTGTGCGCACGACTTTCTCGACGATCCTCAGTGAGAGTCGCGACTTTGCCTGCATCTTGACTGATGCAAAGGGGCGCTCACTCTGCCAGTCGGTTTGGAGTACCGCCAACTTTTCCGTCGTTCTACCACGGACAGCGAAGGCTGTGCTGGAGTACTTCGGGTCTGAGGCACTGCACGAAGGTGACGTACTTGCCACCAACGATCCCTGGATCGGCACCGGTCATCTGCCGGACTATATTCTGCTCACCCCGATCTTCTGGCATGGCCAGGTCGTTGCTTTCGTTGGCACGATTGCCCATGTCTCGGATGTCGGTGGTCATCCCGGTGAGATCGAGGGCTTCGACGTGTTCAGCGAGGGGTTGAACATGCCGCCCTTCAAGCTCTACGAGGCTGGGGTTGAGAATGAGTTGGCTTTTCGGATCATTGGCCACAACTGCCGGGTGCCCGACATGTTGCTTGGCGATCTGCGGGCCATGGCTGGTGCGGCGCGCATCGGCGCTGAGCGAGTGAGAGAGTTTCTGGCCGAGTATGAGCTTGCGAACCTTGAGTACCTGGCCGCCGAGATCCTTGGCCGATCCGAGGCCCTGATGCGCCAGAAGATCAGCGCGCTGCCGGACGGTGTCTACAGCTATGGCCTGGATATCGATGGGTATATTGATACTGTCCACCTGCATGCCACCGTGACGATCAGCGGATCAGATATCTTTGTTGATTATGCGGGATCATCACCACAGACACAGAAGGGATCGATCAACTGTGTCTATAACAGCACCTTTGCAGCCTCGCTGTTCCCCTTCAAGTCGGCCCTGGTGCCAGACCTACCCAATAACGAGGGGCTCTTCCGTCCAATCCATGTGAGCGCACCAGAGGGCAGCATTCTGAACGCCACCTTCCCCATGCCGGTGAAAGCCCGTGCCAAGACGGTCAACAACGTCAACCAGGTGCTTTTTGGTGCCTTGTGGCCGGTGTTTGGCCAACGGGCTAACGCCAGCAATGGCGCGATCTGGCCGCTTGTCCTCAAGGGTGAAGATGACGATTTGGGGTACTTCCTCGTCGATATGCTGCCTCATGGTGGACGCGGTGCTACTCCTGAAATGGACGGGACGATCCCGGTCGCATACCCGGAAAACAGTACAATCACCCCGTGTGAGATATTAGAGACGCGCGCGCCGATCCTGTTTCTCAAGAAAGAGTTTCGGCAAGACAGCGCCGGACCAGGCCAGCAGCGCGGCGGCTGTGGGCAGGTCATCGTGTTTCAACACATCGGCACCAGACCGATGATCTTTAACCTGACTCCCGATCGCATCACCACGGTACCGCCAGGGTTTGGCGGCGGGCAACCAGGCAAGATCGGCGAAGTACTGATTGACGGCGAGATCGTGCTGCGTTTCCCGCCCATCCTGTTGCAGCCTGGCTCAATCGTTGAGTTGCATATCGCTGGTGGTGGTGGGTTCGGCCCGGTAAAGAATCGCGATCTCTCCCGTATTCTGGAGGATCTGGCCTTGGGGCTGATCAGCGAGCAGGGCGCACAAGATGACTACCTGCTCGACATTGAGCACAGGAGATAGCTACCTATGCAAGCAGAGGCCAGTATTGACGCGATCACGCTCGAAATCATGTGGCAGCGCCTGATCGCCATTATGGACGAAGTGGACGACGCGATCGTACGAACGTCTTTCTCGACTATCGTGGGGGAGAGTCGTGACTTTGCCTATATTCTGACCGATGCTCGCGGTGCATCGCTTTGCCAGTCGAGCTTTAGCCCACCAAACTTCTGTGTCGTGCTGCCGCGTACAGCGAAAGTGCTCCTCGAACGTTTCCCCGTTGAGACTCTCCGTGAGGGTGATGTCATCGCCACCAATGATGCCTGGATCGGTACCGGCCACCTGCCCGACTATGTCATGATCAGCCCGGTCTTCAAGCATGGGCAGGTTGTCGGCTTTATCGGCAGCATCGCACATGTCTCCGATGTCGGTGGGCATGCAGGCGATATTGAGGCATCTGATGTGTTCATGGAAGGGATGCGCCTGCCACCCTGCAAGATCTACGAGGCGGGCCAACCGAACGAGCTTGTGTTTGAGATCATCGGCAACAATTGCCGCGTGCCGCATATGGTGTTGGGCGACATTCATGCGATGGTGGGAACGCACAAGATTGGCGTCGAGCGGGTCAAGGAATTTCTAGATGATTACGAGCTTGACGATCTGCGTTCCCTCGCCACTGAGATTCACGGTCGTTCTGAGGTGCTGATGCGCCAGAAGATCAGAGCACTGCCGGATGGAATCTACGAGTTTGGTCTAGACATTGATGGCTATATCGAGATAGTACATCTGCAGGCGAAGATCACCATCAGCGGCAGCGAGGTTTTGGTCGACTATACTGGCAGTTCTCCGCAGACCCGCAGAGCCTCTATCAACTGTGTCTTTAATACGACGTATGCGTCAACGATCTACCCCTTCAAGTGCGCGTTAGCTCCGCACATCCCAAACAACGAGGGCCTATTCCGCTCTATCCGGGTGATCGCCCCCGAGGGGTGCATCTTGAATACCACCTTTCCGCACCCAGTAAAGGCCCGTGCCAAGACAACCAACAACATGAATCAGGTGCTGTTCGGTGCGCTCTGGCCGCTGTTTGGCGAACACGGGCAGGCCGGATCGGGTTCGATCTGGCCATTTACACTCTCGGGCTCCGAGCAGGGCTATGGCTCCTTTCTGGTCGATATGCTGCCCCATGGAGGCCGCGGGGCCATGCGTGAACTCGATGGGTTGGTGCCAGTCGCTTTCCCGCATAATAGTACCGTCACCCCCTGTGAGATCATGGAGGTGCACGCCCCCGTGCTGTTTCTGCGGAAGGAGCTTCTGCCCGACTCTGCAGGCGCTGGCCGCCGTCGCGGCGGGGTCAGCCAGGTAATCACCGTGCGCAACATCGGGCAGAATCCAATGCATATGAGTATCATTCCTGATAAGATTGTTTGTGAGCCGCCGGGGCTCAATGGTGGGAGGCCAGGAAAAGTTGGTGAGGTCTACCTTGCTGGCAAACGGCTGACGCGCTTCCCACAACTGACCCTCGATCCAGGCCAAGATTTGGAACTACGTATGCCTGGTGGTGCTGGCTTTGGCTCGCCATCGGAACGCGAACGCGAATATATCCTCCGGGATGTAGTAATGGGATACATTACAGAGGAAGGTGCCCGCTCTGAGTACGGAGTTGAGCCGCTTACAGCGAGCACAAACGTGCCGACCGTGACCGTCGATGATGCGCCATCTAGTGAGAAAAGAGCAAGTATATGACAACCGGCCTAGACCCGATCACCCTAGAGATCCAGTGGCAACGCCTCGTTACAATCGCTGACGAAATGGACAATGCAACAATTCGCGCATCCTTCTCAACCATTGTGGGTGAGAGTCACGACTTTGGCTGCATTATTATGGATAGCAATGGCTCGGCAATCGCGCAGGCGGTGTTCAGCCCACCACAGTTCTGCACGATGCTGCCAATTACCACCCAGCATATGCTCAAACGTTTCCCGAAAGAGACACTGCACGAAGGTGATGTCCTGGTCACGAATGATCCCTGGATTGGTTCGACCCATCTACCAGATTATAACCTCGTCACACCGATGTTCCGTAACGGGACGATCGTGGCCTTTCTTGGTACCGTGGCGCATGTCTCGGATGTTGGCGGCCACTTGGGCGATCTTGAGGCCTATGATGTGTTCATGGAAGGCCTACGCATCCTACCAACGAAGTTCTACAAAGCTGGCGAGCCAAATCACGAGCTGATCGAGATTATTGAGGCCAACTGCCGTGTTCCCGAAAATGTGCTTGGCGATTTGCGGGCGATTGTCGGAACACACCGCATGGCGATCAAGCAGCTGCATGAATTCATGGATGACTATGGCATCAACGATGTGCTCGATCTTTCAACCGAGATCCAGGATCGCTCAGAGGCTGCGCTCAGGCGCGCGATCAGCGATCTGCCAGATGGAGTCTATTCGCATGAGGTGACAGGTGATGGCTATATGAAACCTTTCACATTGAAGGTTGCCATCACCATCAGTGGTTCAGAAATGCTGTTTGACTTCGCCGGTAGCTCGCCACAACAGGGTGATGCCGCGATCAATGCTGCATTCAACATGACCTATGCCACCGCCGTCTATCCAATCAAGTGCATGCTGGTGCCACATGTGCCCAACAACGATGGCCTCGTCCGCCCACTAACCGTCATTGCACCAGAAGGCAGTATTGTGAATTGCACCTTTCCAGCCCCAGTTAAGGCGCGTGCCAAGGTCATGAAGCATATCCCACCGCTGGTCTTTGGCGCACTTGCACCACTCCTGCCCAACGAATCGATCGCAGCAGCAGGTGGGATTTTCCCATTCCATTTTAATGGCGAAGATCCACGCTTCGGCCGATTTAATGTACATGTGCTGCCCCATGGTGGCATGGGTGCCATGTTCAACGCCGATGGACACCCGCCAGTTGCCTATCCGCACAATAGCACAATCACCCCAGCAGAGATTACCGAGATGCGTTCCCCGGTGCTGATGTTGAGTAAACGGCTGCTCCCTGATTCGGGTGGCCCAGGCAAACATCGCGGTGGCCTGGGAGTCGAGTATGTGCTCAAGTGTGTGGCACTCAAGCCGATCACGCTGACCATCCGCCCGGATCTGTTGCGCAACCCGGCACCAGGGCTATTTGAGGGTCTGCCAGGATCACCAGGGGCGGTGTTCATTAATGGGCAACCGATCACGCGCTTTATCCCGATTACCTTTCATCCCGGCGATATCTGTGTGCTGCAGATCCCCGGCGGTGGTGGCTATGGCTCGCCTCACGAGCGCGATGCGGAACTGATACGTGCCGATATTGCCAATGGGTTTGTTAGCCAGGCCGCGGCCCGCACGATCTATGGTTTCGAGTTCTCTAACTAAGCGGCATCCAAGCACGCACCTACTCCCCTGCTCCGATGGGAGCAGGGGCAAACGATACTTCTCCTCAGGATTAGGCATTGCGCCATTCTTGGATTGTGGTGCATAGAGGGTCGGAATCTGTTCCTTTCGTACACTATGGCGTATCTCTCAGGGTGTACCCGTCAGTGTTGTGCAGCGGACGAGCTAGGCCCGCTCGCTGCATGGCTCGTTACAACGAGGCACCGCTCTGCCGTAGTTCCGTTCTAGCCGCTGTCCCAGGTTGCTTCCGATAGTCCTCCGCACTGATCCGCAGAATCCCGCCGGCGAACGCGCGCTGGTACATGCGTGACAGGACGCGCTGATCGAGACTGTCAGGACTACGATTGCTGGTGATAATCGTCGGCAGCTCCAAGTTGTAGCGATGATTGACAAGCTGGTAAAGCTTCTCGCGCGCCCAGGCTGTTGCGCTCTCGGTGCCAAGATCAT
>JANLSE010000134.1:0-6454 GCA_031362265.1 Roseiflexaceae bacterium | reverse complement strand
ACTTGGCCGTAGAAGATCGCTGCCAATGCGCCCGCGGCGGGGCCACTCTCGACCATACGGATCGGGAAGCGCGCAGCCGTATCCGCAACCGTAATGCCACCCGAGGAGAGCATCAGATACAGGTCGCGCGGGTAGCCAAGGTGCTGCAGTTGCGTTTCGAGGTGGAGCAGGTAGCGCGAGGCCAATGGTTGCACATAGGCATTGGCGACCGTGGTGGACATGCGCTCATACTCACGGATCTCAGGTGCGACCTCCGAGGAGAGCGAGAGTGCCAGCTGCGGAAAGCGTTGCGCCAGAAATGCCGCTGTCTGCTGCTCGTGGGTCCCGTCCCGATAGGCATGCAGAAAGCAGATCGCCACTGCATCGACCTTTGCCGCCGCTAGTTGGATGGCGAGTTGCCCAAGCTCATCTAAGTTGACTGGCCGCACCTCGCGTCCCTGGCCGTCAAGCCGCTCACTCAGTTCAAGGCGCAGTGGCCGTGGCACGAGTGGTTCTGGGTTCACCAGCAACAGATCATAGATGTCATAGCGCATCTCACGTGCCATCTCAAGCACATCTCGGTGGCCCTGTGTGGTTACAAGGGCTGTGCGTGCACCCTTGCGTTCGATCAACGCGTTGGTGATCAGCGTCGTTCCATGGATCGCCAGTTCAAGATCGCGACCGCTGGCACCAACTCGATCAAGCAGCACCTGGATACCCTCAATCACTGCTTCAGTTGGGTCTGCCGGAGTGGTGAGTGTTTTATAGGTATATAACTCGCCGGTCTGTGTGTTGCAGAGCACAAAATCGGTGAAGGTGCCGCCAATATCGAAACCGACCCGGTAGCCAGTCTGTGTAGCCAATGCGGTAACTCCTCGCTCAAAATTGTGGACTACTATAAAGGTACCACTCATCACTATCTTGTGTCAAGCCTACTGTTGACAGTTGACGCTCTAATCGTTACAATTGAAGAAACCAATTGTTCGTAGTTATAAGGAGCCTGGTATGGTCGTTGAAGATAGCACGATCGACCCGATCACCTTGGAGATATACTGGCAGCGGCTGATCGCAATCATGGACGAAGTGGATAACGCAGTTGTGCGGACTTCATTCTCGACTATTGTGGGTGAGAGCCGTGACTTTGCCGTGATCATGACTGATCACTGTGGTGCATCTCTCTGCCAATCCAGCTTCAGCCCGCCGAACTTTTGTGTCGTGTTGCCGCGCACATCACGGCATATCCTCGATCGTTTCCCAACCGAAACACTGCAGGAAGGTGATGTTCTGATCACCAATGATGCCTGGCTCGGCACTGGGCATTTGCCCGACTATGTGGTGCTGACGCCGATCTTCTGGGGTGGCAAGGTGATTGCGTTCACCGGGATTGTTGCTCACCTTTCAGATGTTGGCGGGCATGCTGGCGATATTGAGGCAGTTGATGTGTTCATGGAGGGCCTGCGGTTAACGCCCTGCAAATTGTACGAGGCTGGGCAGGAGAACCGCCTGCTATTCGAGATCATTGGCAATAACTGCCGGGTGCCAGACCTTGTGCTGGGAGATCTGCGCGCAATCGCTGGCGCTGCCAGCATGGCCGCTCGTCGCATCCATGAGTTTATGGACGACTATCGCCTCGTCGATCTGGTTGTGCTCTCCGAAACCATCCATGACCGATCCGAAGCGGCGATTCGCACCCGCATCGAAGCCCTACCTGATGGGGTCTATGAGTTTGGCCTCGATATTGATGGCTATATCGACCCGGTGCATCTGCATGCGACCATCACAATCAAAGGCAGCGATGTATATGTCGACTATACTGGTAGTTCGCCACAGACCCGTAAGGCGGCGATTAATTGCACATTCAATACGACCTTTGCCTCCACTATGTACCCATTTAAGTGTGCACTGGTGCCGGATATCCCTAATAATGAGGGTCTGTTTCGACCGATCCATGTCTCTGCACCTGAGGGCAGTATCCTCAACTGCACCTTCCCTGCACCAGTGAAGGCCCGCGCCAAAACAACCAATAATATGAACCAGGTATTGTTCGGGGCGCTCTGGCCGATCTTTGGCGAACATGCCCAGGCGGGATCAGGCTCGATCTGGCCGTTCAAGTTCTTTGGCGAAGAACCAGGCTATGGGCGATTTGGCGTTCACTGCCTGCCACATGGTGGTCGGGGAGCCACCCGCGAGTTGGATGGCATGGTACCGATCGCATTCCCGCATAACAGCACGGTCACCCCCTCTGAGATCTTGGAGTTGCGTGCGCCGATCCTGATCGAGAAAAAGGAACTGATCGCTGACTCTGGTGGCCTGGGGCGCCAGCGGGGCGGCCTTGGCCAGGAGATTGTGGTGCGCAGCATTGCTACCACATCCATGACAATGCTGCTGCGGCCGGACAAGATGTTCTTCAATCCGCCGGGCCTGGGGGGTGGCCAGCCTGGCATCGTTGGCCAGGTATTCGTTAATGGCGAGTCAGTCACCCGCTTTCCGGCGTTACCATTCAACCCTGGTGACGAATTGCGCCTGCTGATGCCTGGTGGCGGTGGTTTTGGGCCAGTTGAGCAACGCAACCAGGCAGCTATCGCACGCGACCTGGCGCTTGGCTATATCACTCCCGAGGCGGCCGTTCGCGATTATGGCTACAGGGTATCACCAGATACTAACGAATAGGACCAGTATGAACATTACTGTTACGAGGCGCAATGGAGCTGTGTTCTCGGCTTGTTGACGCGGCAAACCGCCACTTATTCCAATTTCTGTGCACTCTTTCTGTCCCACTGGGTGTGATTACCGACTTTCATTCGCTTGTAACCCTTGCTGCCTTGTACGCCCCATCCGGTGGTATCCTCGTGCCGTTTTCCGCCTTGTGTCGTCGCCGAGTTCCGCTTCCTCTCATTCTCGGAACTCGCTTCTTCGGCACGCCAACGAGGAATTGCGGCCATAAGACGGCTTTGGTCGCCGTCGCCGAACCTGGCCATGTCGCTGTTCGCCACTATCCCACCACAGCTGGTTATAAGGATCTGCTGATCATCGACCCGGAGCGCTTCCAGGGCGGCGAGAATGGCCTCTTCCGCACGCCAGCGTCCCGCACACGCTTCTGGACCGATGTGTTGTGCTCGCTGGATCTGAGCTTCGACCTGATCGCCGATGAGGTGTGGGTGCTTAGTCAGGAGCGGCTTAGCTTGATGCCGGACGAGCACATCCACGATCTAGAATCGCGGATCGCGGCGCTGTGTATGGAACTATGAGTAAGACTGTGTCGGTATGACACCCTCGATTGGTAAGGCAGGCCGCCAGACGGGTAGGCGAGCCAGAGGTTGGTCTCATCATCGCCACCATCCCGGGCGAGTGGGATAATATGCTCGATCTCAAGCGCGCGCTATCACAAGGTGTTGTGGGCTGAGGCACTAGCCACAGCGATGACAGCTAGGCCTGCGAACGCGGAGTCAACACCTGCCAGTTGCAGCGTCGCTGATGCACCGCCACGCACATTTACCCACCATGGGTTGCCCGCAACCAGCGTGACAATTGACCCGTCCCGCCGGTAGCCTATAGTGGACCCATTGTCAAGGACACTTATTTTGCCTAAAATCCGTGGGGGCTCCTTTCTTGCCCAAGAAAAACGATTGACACCTTGCGCACCCCTCCACCAGAGAGCTTCGGGTAATTATTTAGGGTAAAAACACCAACCACCAACCTGTGTCATGATAGCGGTGTCGAATCACATCATGGCTCAGAAAGGCGGCTGGTATGCCTATTGTACCACCGACTGTGCGTGCTGGTACCCGCGATTTGCCGGAAGTGCCACCGCTTGTCCAATACCTCATGGGCGTGTTTCTCGCGCCCATCCTGGCCTGGCTCACCACCATGGTCTACCGCCAGGTGCTCACCCGCTGCGCCGATCATCCGCTCGTGCTGCTGGCCCGTTGGTACCAGCCATCGGCCGCCCTTGTCGCCTGTGCCAGCTATCATCATCGGTCGGGGACGCCCGGTGCGCCACCGACCTTCACGATTGACCAGTTCGTGCGCTTCGAACTGGTGCGCGCCTCAGCAATTCCAAATGTGGCGCATCGATCAACATAGCTTGCATTCTTTCGTCATCAGTGCTAGGGTATGTGCGTTTTCCGTTCGCCTTGGAGGTGGTATGAGCGCCACGCTCACCTTCGATTCCTGTGTGCAACGCTTGCATGCTCAGCTGGATCGCCTGCCCGATCATCGGCGTGGAACCAATACGATCTACGCCATCAAAGATGCTGCTTTAGGCGCATTTGCCGTCTTCTTCACCCAATCCCCGTCGTTTCTCGCGCATCAGCGTCGGATGCAGGACACAACGGGTCGCAGTAATGCCCAAACCTTGTTCGGGATTGGTCAAACCCCAACCGACCCGCATATTCGCAACCTGCTTGACCCGATTGCCCCAACCGAACTCTTTCCCGTGTTTCCTCAGTTGTTTGCCCAGTTGGAGCAGGCCGGTGCCTTCGCCGCCTATCGCGACCTCCACAACACCTTCTTGCTGCCGCTTGATGGCACCCAGTATTGTTCCTCCCAACAGATCCATTGTCCCCAGTGCAGTACACGCACCCTGCCCAATGGCGCAATGCAGTACAGCCATACCGTCGTCACCCCGATGGTCGTCAAACCTGGATTGCCCCACACCGTGCCGCTCGAACCAGTCTGTATCGAACCCCAAGATGGAGCAACCAAGCAAGACTGTGAGCAAACCGCAGCCAAACGCTGGATAACGCAGTATGGGGAACATTATGCCGCATATGGGGTGACCCTCTTGGGCGATGACCTCTATTGTCATCAGCCCCTCTGCGAATTGGCACTCGATCACCACCTGCACTTCATCTTTGTCTGCAAACCCGATTCGCATGTCCATCTCTACGAATGGCTGGCGTTTCTTGCCGCAGCCACGCCCTTACCCATGCTGACCCAACGCCACTGGAACGGGCGTTTTGCGGAACTGTGGACGTATCGCTTTGTCAACGATGTGCCGCTCCGCGCAGGTGCTGATCCGCTGCTCGTCAATTGGTGCGAACTCGTCATCACCCACCAAGAGAGCGGCGAAACGCTTTACCACAACGCCTTTGTCACGCGCTTCGCCCTGACGACTGCCACGGTTGTGGCGGTAGTGCGCGCTGGACGGGCACGCTGGAAAGTCGAGAATGAAGGCAACAATGTGCTGAAAAACCGTGGTTACCATTTGGAGCACAACGTTGGCCATGGTCAGCAGCATCTTGCCAGTACCTTATTGACTCTCAATCTGTTGGCATTTCTGTTTCATACGGTGTTACACCTTGTGGATAGGCGCTACCAAATACTCCGAGCCCATCTTGCCGCTCGGCAAACCTTTTTCAATGATGTGCAAACCCTTACGCGCTACCTGTGTTTCACCAACTGGAACACCTCCTGACCTTTATGATGACCCAATTGGAACTGGTACTCCCACCTGCGCCATCCTAATCTGGTTCACATTTGGAATTGCTGGTGTGTTGACACTCCATCACCGGCAGCAACATGTCATCGGTTTGTTGGATCGCCATTATCCAAGCCTCATCGAAGTACATACAGATCGCGAGTGCGATGGAATGAGTCTCGCTAGGAACAGCTAGACGTGGTCAAGAAACTGTCGGACGGCACGTTTGGAACGTAAAACGTGCAACGCCGCATGGCTTCCATGCCGCGCCACGATCGCCAGCTCTCGCTCGCGCTCAGATCTCCGCCCCAACCAGACGCGCCACATCAACCACCATTCGTCACACAATCGTCGCCATCCCGTATCTTCGCAGCCGTCAGGCAACTGGGAACCCTCCGGACGACGCAACCCACGCGCGAACGCTCGCGCTGCGCAGAGCCACCATGGCGTGTCGAGGTACACGACCGTATCCGCGCGCTCGAGTCGCAGATCCAGCGTCTCGTGATAGTTACCATCGGCAATCCACTCCTCGCCAGCGAGCAACGTGGACTGGACATCACGCCACTCCGTATCCGACGGCTCCACCCAGCCCGGTTTCCAGAAGTATACGTCCAGATGAATCACCGGAAGGCTGGTCTTCGCCGATAGCTGTTGTGCAAATGTGCTCTTGCCCGCACCAGCCATTCCAGTAACGACAACGCGTCTTCCAATGCGGAGCGCTGAACCGATCTCGCTCACGTCAACAACTCCTTCTCTTCTATCACAGCGGCCCAACGCTGGCGTTAAGGTGCCTGCCGACACCACCAATAGATCGCGCCAACGAAAAGCATACCACAAAATTGAGAGACTCGCCCCGATTCGGCAGGTCACCTTAAACGCATTGTTAGACGGCAGGATGCCGATTCGCCACCGACCCGACGCGCGCGACCCGACGATCCGGATTGCCACGCGGGAGCGGCGGCGGGCACTAACCGACGACCGCGCAGGGCTGGCCAATCACGCGCCACCGCCCTTCGATACCGCAGGGCCAACCGCCACGCGGCCATGCCCGTGCCA
>JANLSE010000118.1:0-7966 GCA_031362265.1 Roseiflexaceae bacterium | reverse complement strand
CACCAGCCCACGGGTTGTCTCGGTAAGTGGCACCATTGGCAGGAAGATCTCGGCATCGCGTACTAGCCGATTGAGGTGCCATTCTTTGCGGCTGCCGGAGCGGTGGAAACTGGTCTCATTGGCAAATGGATCCCAGGCGGCTACATCGGCACCAAGCATACGCACAAAGCTAGCGTAGGTACTTGCAATATTGCCCGCCCCTACGATACGCACACGCTTGCCTGCGATCGTCCCATTTGTGAAGCGTGGATCGTCGCCAAACTGATGGCCGCGCGCACCCGGCCGCCCTTTGCCACCTGGCGGCTCATAATCCCATGGTTCAAGGCTTGTGAGTATTGCGTGATGTAATTGGGGAATCCGCCGTAGGCCTGCGAGTGTGAGCGCTAGACCAAACTCAGCAACACTCTGGCTCCAGAATCCCTCGGTGGGTTGCGTATAAAACAGCACATCACGAGCCTTAAGTTCGGCACGCTGTTCAGGAGTGACAACACTCGAATAATTGCCCTCACAGGCAACCTCACGTAAGCTTGTAAACTTTGGTAGGCAAGCAACACTCACTGGAACACCAAGTGCGATTAGGCGTGTCACGCTTGCTGGCGTATCGACAATCTGATGCAATGGGCGCTGTTCCTGATCCTCCAGGCGCACAAACTCAACTGAACTTTGTCCTTGCCAGAGCCTATTGAGATGATCGGCCACAAATGGCCAGACTCGCTCGAATCCAGGGTGAACAATGATGACACTACGCATTGGAAAACCCCTTATTTCAGTTCCCATTCGATCTCACGTTTCCCATGTTCTCGTAATGCTGCATTGATGCGTGAGTAGGGTTTGCTGCCAAAAAAGCCATTACGAGCCGAGAGTGGTGAGGGATGCGCAGATTGTATCACGGTATGGCGCTGTATATCGATCAGCGCTACCTTCTTCTGCGCGTAATTACCCCACAAGACAAACACAACTGGATCTGGTTTTGCACTCACTGCCTGAATAATTGCGTCGGTGAAACGCTCCCAGCCGCGCGCTTTGTGCGAATTCGGCTCGCTCTGGCGTACGGTTAACACCGCATTAATCATCAGCATGCCCTGTTCGGCCCACGGCGCGAGATACCCATTACGTGGTGCGTCGATTCCAAGATCGGTTTTGAGCTCCTTATACATATTGACAAGCGATGGTGGCAGCGGGACGCCCGGTAGCACCGAGAAGCATAACCCGTGTGCCTGGCCTGGCCCGTGGTAGGGATCTTGCCCAAGCAGCAACACATTCACCTGTTCGTATGGGGTAAGTTCGAGTGCGCGAAAGACATCCACTTCCGGTGGGTAGATCGTGTGAGTCTGTCGTTCCTGTGCGACGAACGATTGTAGTTGTTGCCAATAGGGCTGCTCGGTCTCGCGATGTAATATTGCACGCCAAGATTCTGGGATGGATGCTGTCATTTGGGTCTCCATTCTAGTAGGATCATGCGATTATATCTCTATTTTATTGGGCCATGTTATACTGCTGGCGCAAAGCAATCCAACATACAAAGGCCGGGTGATGCAAGCTTCAAACCACGATCAGTGGACACTTCAAACTGCGGTGGGGCGTGTTGCGTTGCAAGAGTATCGGCTCGCCATAGCTGGGCGCGAATGGAGTATTGGAGAAGAAGAAGACTTACGAACAATTGGGGTTTTCGAACTAATGAGCGCTGTACAGCGTTGATTCACAGCAGCAGTGCTATAATTGCCCTATGCCAATACCAGAACTCGACATGTCAATTACTGAGGCTGCACAACGTTGGGCTGATGCACAGCGCCGCCGCCGCAAACCACTTTCTGCGGCGACGATTGAGTCGTATAGTGATGCCTGGGCCTCTTTCGCACGTTGGGCTACCAAACAGGAACGCCAGCAGGTTACCCAGATTCGCCCAACCGATCCGGCTGAATGGCTGGATTCGCTGCGCGGCAAAACTGATGGAACAGTACAGACCTATAGCCATGGTGCGTTGGCTGTATTGCGCTTTCTGGCAGAGCACGAGTTGCTGACCTGTGAGTTGGCGGTCATGCGGGTTCATATGCGTGATGTCTTGCCGCGTGCACCAGCATCGCGCGCACCGGATGTGCCAGATTTGCGGCGTCTGGTAGCCTTTTTTGATGCCGAACAGCCAGTTGGCGAACCAGGCACGAAAGCTGAACGCGACCGTTTGAGTGGGTTGCGTAATGCAGCCCTGCTTCATCTCTTGTTTTCAACTGGCGCACGAATCTCGGAGATTTTGGCGCTTAACCTACGTGCTGTTCGTGCTGATGATGGCCGGATCGCAGGCCGTGTGCAGGTTGTGGGTAAAGGACAACGTAGGCGTAGTGTGTTTATTCGTCCACATGCACAACGCGCTCTAGAACGCTATCTGCTGGCGCGGCGTAGTAGCTTCCCTGATGCCGAAGCGCTCTTGATTTCACATGGGCCACGTGGCGCAGGCGGGCGGCTTGGGCGGATTGCTGCCTGGGCGATTGTGACGGAGGCTGCCTATGGATTGGCCGCTATTATTGAAGCTGATGGCCGCCCGCGTGAGGCGCGTCCCCTGCGTGCGGTGACGCCACACACCTTCCGGCATTTTGTCGCAACATGGCTCCTCAACGAAGGTGCTCAGCTCTCTGAAGTTTCTGCGCTACTTGGCCATGCCAATACACGCATTACCGAGCAATATTATGCACGCCATACCGATGAACGGCTTCAGGAATTGCACGATCAGTTCTCGCCCGATCCAGAGTCATGACAGAGCGCAGAGCGCAAAGCGCAGAGCGCAGAGCATTGGAGCATTGGAGCATTGAAGCCGGGTACCCTCTGGGTGAAGCATTGGAGCATTGGAGCATTGGAGCATTGGAACAGTTCTCGGTCTCGGTTCTGCGGTTCTGCGGTTCTGCGGTTCTGCGGTTCTGCGGTTCTTGGTTCTGCGGTTCTGCGGTTCTTGGTTCTGCGGTTCTCTTTGGTTATTGGTTCTCCTAGAAAGGGGTTGTTATGGCAATCACATCCGTACCGGTGATCGATATTGCTCCGTTCTTGGCGGGTAGCGCTGAGGGAAAACGTATGGTTGCTGCGCAGGTTGGCCAAGCCTGTGAGGATATTGGATTCCTTAGTATTGTTGGCCATGGTGTCCCTGTAGATCTGATCCAAGGTACCTATGATATATCGCGTAGCTTTTTTGATCTGCCATTTGAAGAAAAGCTTCAGGTGCGGGTCAATTCGATTGGTGTTGGTTATGTGCCATTGCAGGTAGAAAGCTTGGCGGCGAGCCTGGGCCAGAAAACCCCTGGTGATCTGAAGGAGTCGCTTAATGCAGGTCGCGATTTTGATCATGATCGCTGGCCAGCGCGCCCACCTGAGCTCAAGGCGACCTGGATTGAGTATTTTCGCACCTTAAATGGGTTGGCGGCCTCGATTATGCAGATTTTTGCAACGGCACTTGATCTGCCTGAGCACTTTTTCGACGATAAAATCGAGCCACCGCAAGCATTTATGCGCGTTATTAACTACCCAGATCAGCCTGAAGATCCCTTGCCAGGCCAGCTACGGGCGGGAGCTCATTCCGATTATGGTACGCTGACGATCTTACGCTCCGAGAATGTTGTTGGTGGCCTTCAGGTTCTTGATCGTACTGGAACATGGCTGGATGTTGTGACTGCTCCCAACTCGTTTGTGATCAATATTGGCGATATGATGCAGTACTGGACAAACGACCGCTGGACATCGACCGTGCATCGAGTCATAAATCCGCCACGCGATAAAAACCTCGGAAGTCGGCGGCAGTCGATTGTCTTCTTTCATTCACCCAACGAGAATGCGTTAATTAGCTGCTTAGACAGCTGCTGTAGCGCAACCAATCCAGCTAAATATGCGCCAATCCTGGCTGGTGAGCATCTGCGCCAGAAGAGCGAGAAGGCGGGTACATTGGCGGAGAAAAAGGCGTAACCAGCATAGTTAGGAGCACTCAATGAGCCCTGATCCACTGATTTACGAACAAGATGGGCATGTTGGTATTATTCGTTTTAACCGGCCAGAGAAACTTAATGCGCTGACACCTACGATGATGCAGAAACTTGATCAGGTGTTAGATCAGGTGAATACTGATGAGACTGTGCGTTGCCTTGTGATTACTGGAGCTGGGGAACGGGCTTTCTCGGTTGGCTTTGATTTAGATGGCCTGGAAATGCCCGAGACCACACCAGATCTGACTGCAGCGGTAGAATCGAACTTCCGAATTATTCTTAAGATCTGGAATTTGCGTATTCCAGCGATTTCGGCTGTGAATGGGTATGCAGTTGCAGCAGGCTCGAATATTGCCATGATTTGTGATATCACACTGGCGGCTGAGCAGGCGCGCTTTGGTGAGCCTGAGATTCGCCATGGGGCACTTTCGCCACTGTTACTGCTACCCTGGTTTAACAGCAACCCCAAGATGATTCATTATTTGTACTATTCTGGCGATACCGTCAGCGCACAAGAAGCACTTGGGCTTGGCATGGTCGCACGCGTGGTTCCACAGGCACAGCTCTTCGATGAGGCCATGCGGATGGCTCGCCGGATTGCGCTTGTACCACCATATGCGGTGCGTATGACCAAAGATAGCTTGCGGCGCACCTATGAAAGCATGGGTTTCATGAACGCCCAATACCTCCACAAGGCCAATGATACCCTTGTGCTTGGCTCGGTTGGCATTCCTGAGAAGGATCGCCTGTTTGGCCTGATGGAATCTGGCGATATGAAGGCCTTCCTGGAAGAGCGCGACGGCCCGTTCAAGCGCACAAACGCATAGCGCACAAGCGCATACCGCATAACCATAACGCAAGAGCGCATAACGCATAACGCATAACAACTACAGGCTATTCCTGCGCTCCTGCGCTCCTGCGTTCCTGCGTTCTTGCGTTCCTGCGTTCACATACACAACTGCTGGACGACTGCTAGAAACGCATCGAGATCATCGCGATGAATGCTATGGCCAGCACCAGGAACGTGGATAACTGCATCTGATCCAAGGTCGGTCAGAATTGTCTCAACATCAGAAGGTGGGACATAAAAGCTGGTTTCTGGCAGAATAAGGCGAGTTGGCACGCTTTTGGCAATAGTTCGGAGATCGGGGCGCAGATCCCATGGCGCATTATCGGAGAAGACCTGGCGCATGTGATCCCAATTAATGGCTTGGATTGATGCAACTTTCCCTTCGGCATCAATTGGCTTCCATTTAGGATTAGCGCGTAAATATCCTTCAACATCGCGTGGGAGTGTCGCCTCATCATTCTTCAGTAAGCGAGCGGGAAGATCCTTATCGGCAAAGAAGAGCACAGGATCTTCAAGGAGCAGACCTTCTGGCTTAAGAATTCCTTGACGAATCGCTAGGATCGCCATGACCCCGCCATAGGAATGGCCAACAAGCAGGGTTGGTGCGAGTGGCACACTCTCGGCAAGATCGCCAACCATGAGATCGAGTGCATATTGGCCATCGGCTTTGGGGCTGTGGCCATGGCCGCGTAGCTCCGGAGCAACAACATAGAAACCATCATCTGCCAATGCAGGCCCGACTCGCACCCAACTTGCGGCACTTGATGTTACACCATGGATGAGCACAATGCTACGCTTCGCAGTAGGGCTACCCCAAGTAGCGGTGTGGAGTTTCATAGTACAGTTCCTTCTCTTAGCAACTCTATAGCAGTAGATATAGCCAGGAATACTGTTGAATACGGCTAGTATAGCACGTGGAATCAGCTTGACAGAAAACTCATGGCTTGTTAGAATGGGGCATCCCAAGTATCTACACCAAACCTTTGAGAATCCATAGCTATATTCGCGAAACAAACCACTGTACGTAATCGTTTACCTCTGAACGCAGCGCATGTGTTGTAATGGTCCCAGGGGTGTCATTTGGCGACGATTCGCGACGTTGCACAACTAGCGGGGGTTTCTACAGCAACTGTAAGCCATGTACTGAATGGTACACGGGTGGTTAGCGATGTTGCCAGAGATCGCGTGCTAGAAGCAATGGAGGAATTGCATTACCAGCCAAATGCAGTAGCGCGCAGTTTGCGCGTGAGTGCCACACTGACGATTGGCTTGATCGTACCGGATGTTGAGATACCTTTCTTTGCACGAGTTGCCCATTGTATGGAGATAGCGGCCAATGAAGCGGGGTATAGTATTATTCTCTGCAACTCAGATTGGTCGTTTAAGCAAGAGTTACGTTATCTAGATAACCTTGTTGCGCGGCGGGTTGATGGGCTGATATGTATTAGTTTGTTATTGACAGCCGAGCATATTGCGCCATTGTTGAAACGGAATATACCGGTTGTCTGGTTCGAACAGAAACGCTCTGGTCGGCTGATCGACTCGGTGATTATTGATAATTTCAAAGGTGCATACCAAGCGACATTGCATTTGATTACTCAAGGTCATCGGCGCATTGGTTGTATTACTGGGCTATCGCATTCGTTACTGTCAATTGATCGGCTGGCTGGCTATCGCCAAGCGCTCCAAGAGCACGGTATTGCGTTTGATGAGCAGTTGATTTGTTCGGGCGATTACACACCACCAACTGGCTTGAGCGGGGCGAAGCAGTTGCTTAATTTGTCAGAACCACCGACTGCAATCTTTGCTTATAACGATATGATGGCATTAGGTGCGATGCAGGCGATCAATGAGCGTGGTTTACGCGTGCCAGATGATGTTGCAGTGATTGGGTTTGATGGGATTGCACTAACTGAGCATACATGCCCGCCGCTTTCAACAGTTGAGCAGCCCATTCCCGAAATGAGTAAGATTACGATGAATATGTTACTTGATCGGATCAACAATCGCGCACCCTACGAATCACGAACGGTGGTTGTCGAGCCACACCTGATTTGTCGATCTTCCACACTAGGATTTACCGCGACCACTCAGCAGCGCCGTTCGAATAGCTCTTTGGAGGTAGCGCTTGTATAAGACGATCTCACTATCAACTCAACTTGGCGACTCGCTCGTGAATGTGACCGAACAGGTGCGCGCAATTGTGAAGGAGAGCCAAGTACAGAGCGGGATCTGCTTTGTGATTGTTGGCCATACAACTGCCGCCATCACAATCAACAGCCATATGGATCCAGCAACAGCAGCAGATCTCGTGGATGAAATTCGCCGCATTGTGCCAACCCGCACTGATTTTCATCATATTTTCGATACTCCTGCAGACGCATCAGCGCATATTAAGGCAAGCCTGATTGGTAATACCGAGACCGTGCTGATCGAGAATAATGATCTTGTGCTTGGGCATTCCCAAGGGCTGTTGTTCTTCGAATTTGATGGGCCACGCCAGCGACAGGTTATGGTTAAGATTATCGCTGGATAGTTTCTGCATTCTCTCTCCCGCAATACAGTTTTTGTATGAACACGCTGCGTAGTTATGGAAAGGAGTAGCCTAGTACACGTTACATTCGACAACACCTCATCTGGCACTCGGTCCGATGAGCACAGATGTCCCCGGTCCTCTAGGGAGGTTTCACGAACGAGTGAGCCATATCAAGTAGGGAGGTCTTCATGAAGATGCGATCCACGTCGATTGTCGTGCTTATCGCGCTGTTTATCCTATCGGCTTGTAGCGCTACTGCCCCAGCTACTCCACCAACCGCTGCGCCCGCTGCCCCCGCAGCGACTGCAGTTCCCGCTGCTGCGCCCACCGCTGTGCCAGCTGCTGAGCCAGTTGTCATCAACTTCGTGATGTGCTGCAGCCCCGATGATACGCTTCCGTATCAGAAGGTCATCGATGCCTGGAAGGCCAGCGGCGATCCAATGGCCAACAATGTTACCATCAATCTTGATTTGGTCGGGTTTTCCGATCTATTCCCCAAGATTGAGACGGCTGTTGCCGCTGGTACAGTGCTGGATCTGTTCATGGCAGATGGCCCAGACATCAAGCACTACGCCTACAATAAGGTAATTGTGCCACTCGACAAGTACTTCACCAAGGAAG
>JANLSE010000117.1:0-16186 GCA_031362265.1 Roseiflexaceae bacterium | reverse complement strand
CGCCGCGCTTACGCCGTCCGAGCGGAGGTCATCGCACCGTCTTCGCCGGCCGGAGCCCCCACGCGAACAGCCGGAAGTTGGGTTGCTAGTAGACCAGGTTCAGGAAATCTTCACCCTGCCCACTAGCCAAATACGGCCAATCAACCGGAGCGATATTGCCCCGTTTCTCACTAGTGTGAGTGATCTGGCCGGAGTGTCGATCTTATTGTTCGACCCAGAGGCGCTCTTGGCGATGACACGCACAAGCATGAACCGAAATATGAATGGATTAACACCACACATTGAGCGCTGAATATTAATATCACCAGGCAGCATTTCTGGATACTGCAAGTAATTGATTCGGATGTATGAACCCTTCCTCTAAACAATCAATTCGTGTGCTCGTCGTTGAGGACGCTCGATCAAAACCCAGATTACTCAGCAGGCTGCTTCAATCGTGCAGCGATTTTGTTGTAGTTGGGGTTGCTGGCGACGGAAAGATGGCGATTACCGAAGCACAACGCCTCCATCCACAAGTCATTGCCATGGACATCGACCTACCAGTCCTTGATGGATATGAGGCAACACGCCAGATCATGCAGTTGTGTCCAACGCCAATTGTGCTAATTAGTAGCCAGAATAAAGCACCATTGTCCTTGGTAGAAGCACTCGATTCTGGCGCGTTAACAGTTGTGTACTCACCCACTGGGCACGCTGGTATATTGGCAGACGCCAAAGAGCATGACGAGATCAGCTTCTTGACGACACTACGCCTCATGGCCAATGTTCGGGTTGTAACACGTCATGCCCTAAGATCGACTCCTAACGAAACGCGACAACCATCCACAATTCAGGTAGGGAAAACGCTTGGTGATCAACTAGTAGCGGCACATCCACAGTTACTGGCAATCGCCGCCTCTACCGGAGGGCCAGCAGCCTTACAAACCGTACTGCAGGGTCTAGGCAGCGAATTCCCACTGCCGATTTTGGTGGTTCAGCATATTACACCCGGCTTTGTGGCAACGTTAGTCGAATGGTTAAATCGTACCGTGCCATTCCAGGTGAAGATCGCGTATCAGAACGAGTACATCCAACCTGGGCATGTGTATGTTGCACCCCAGAGTCATCACTTGCTCGTCCGCACCCCTGGGGTCATCCACCTACGTGCAGCCGCCGAGCAAGATCGCTTGTGCCCAAGTGCCGATCTACTGTTTGAGTCGATCGCTAGTGCCTATGGCAAGTATGCAATCGGCCTTATACTGACAGGAATGGGCGATGATGGAACACGCGGCCTGCGCAGATTACATACTGCCGGTTCACCAACACTTGCCCAGGATGCCGAAAGTGCGATTGTCTATGGAATGCCAGGCGCCGCAGTCGAAGCTGGTGCAATTAGCCAAATCGTGCCATTAGCATCTCTTGCAGGCACTATTCTACGATTAGTTCAAGGATGAGTTTTGTGAACATGGGGCAAGGTAACGATCAATGAGTGCTGCACTAAACGATAATCTCTATCTATGTTTCCGCGATCTTCTACTGACGCGCTATGGTCTCAACTACCCGGAACATAAGCGTACCGATTTAGCCTATGGCTTACAGTTGGCGCTTGCTGCCAGCGGCCATACATCGCTGGTTGAGTTATATTCAGATGCAATGGCGGGTGGGCCAGCTGTGGATGCGATTTTGGCGCAACTGACAATTGGCGAGACCTATTTCTTCCGCAATGGTGCACAGTTCGATGCGTTGCGCGATCATATCGTGCCTGAATTGATTGCACGCCGAACCACACTACGGACTCTCCGCGTTTGGAGTGCAGGTTGCGCAACTGGCGAAGAGCCATATTCATTGGCTATTCTCCTCTCCGAAATGCTGGGTGACGCCTACCCCTGGAACCTTAGCATCCTGGCGACTGACATCAACCCAGTTTTTCTGACCCGCGCTCGCGATGCGCTCTATGGTGCCTGGTCGTTCCGCGAGACACCTCATACAGTGCGCGATAAGTATTGGACCGCGGAGCAGGGGCGCTGGCGGCTGAATCCTGAAATCCGTCGATTGGTACATTTTGCACGCCTCAATCTTGCGGAGCCGTGCTACCCAACCATTGCCAATGGCACATGTGCGCTAGACCTGATTGTGTGCCGGAATGTAACTATCTATTTTGATACAGCGACTACCCAAAAAGTTGCAGAGCGATTTTACAGCGCACTTGCACCGGGCGGATGGCTGATTGTCGGCCATGCCGAACCACAAGCGAGTGTCTACCACCAGTTCGAAGTTCATAACTTCCCAAATACGGTGGTTTACCGCAAACCGGTTAATGCGCCATTGTTTGTTGTGGATCCCTTCAACGACATCTTCGGCGCTGAACCGCGCCAAACATCGTCTACTCAACAACCCAATATGCGATTTCCCTTGCAATCCGCTGAAAGAAGTGCCGCAGATTACCCGCCCGTGCTCAACGAGCCTTCAACTAAGACATATGTCCAACCGCAACCACAGGAGCAAATACGCAATAGCCAATTAGCCTCCGAATGGCAGACGATTGCTGCGCGACTTGAGGAACGTGATACGACTGGAGTGGAGGAGCTCTTAGTCCAACTCCTCTTTACAAACCCTGCGCATGTCCAAGCCCGCACAGCCTTGGCTGAGCTCTATGCCAACCGTGGAGAATGGGTCAGAGCACGCCAACAGTCTTTGTTAGCACTTGAGCAAGATCCGATCTATGTACCAGCCCATTATCTGCTGGCACAGATTCATGAGCATCAAGGGCAACTCGATGCGGCGCTTGCCGCCTATCGCCGGTCGATTTATCTCGACCAACACTGGGTGCTGGGGATGCTTGGCATGGGGAATATCTGGCGTCGCTTAGGGCGACTCGGGGATGCGCAGCGCTGCTATCGGAATGTCATTACACAACTGGGTGCTCTTCCACCAATGGCACCGATCCCCGGGGCAAAAGGGACTACTGCCAGCGAACTGAGCGTGCTCGCCGCTCAGCAGATGCAAAGCCTTCTCGGAAATGAGGCGGCTTTCACTGCAGATGAATCTCATCTGCAAAAGTGATCAGCATTTCTGGTGATTCCCTTACGCACGTAGGGCATGAATAACAAAATCTGCGGTATGCTCTGCCAGATCCTCTGGACTCGCGCCAACGCATTGTGCCACATGCTGAAATGTGCGCGGGCTGAGGAGCTCCAGGCAGAGCGCTGCTAATACCCGTGTATGGCCAGGGCGTAGTATGCCTGCCTGCTGCCCTTCGGCAATCACTTCCTCAAGCATTGTGTGCAGCGCAGTGTAGAGTTGTTGCTGATCAAAAACTCCACACAGGCCGTTATTACCAGTCTGGCGCAACTCCAATAATGCAGCCTGTTGAGCACTACGGCGATATTGAACAATCACAAGTGCGCGCAGCTTGCCAACCGGGCTATCGGCAGAATGAGCAGCAGCCTGAAGTGTATCGCGAGTATCGGTGCAAGCTACTTGACTTACCGCCGCAAAGAGTTCATCCTTACTGCGAAAGCGCCGGTAAATTGTCCCTACCCCCACGCCAGCGCGTTGCGCAACTTCTTCCATGCGTACGGCTTCGGACCCTCGTTCGGCAAATAATTCCGATGCGGCCTTCAACACACGTTCGAGATTACGCTGCACATCGCGACGCTCTGCTCGTTCACCAAGTTCTGTGGCAATGTTGCCCATGAATCGCTTCCTTTAGTACTACCTTATGCCAGTATAACATGCGAAAATAGAAAGCGGAAGCGTCATTCCGTCTCGTTTATTCATTCATATTACGTCCCGCGGTTATGCAAATGAGTTGGTGTATGCGAATCACGCAATGAATTGACGTCGTTGATACAATGAGACTGTCCAAATATTGTACGCGAACCGATAACGAAGTGAACACGTTGTAACTACCTATTCCGCGTTGAATGTAGTATAGTCTGAGGTACACGATGGTCGTGCTCATGGCAGAGGTAGCGGAGATATGGGAGCACTAGAGGGAACGGAGCTCCCGGATGCCCTGCGTGAAGCGCATCGCATCGTAGCGGAGCAGTTATCCTATATTCGCCCATTGGCGGATCAGGCGCGCGCAGAAACTGAACGCCTCAGTGCTGTGTTACGGCAGATAGATCGCCAGTTAGACGAAGTTGTGATGCAGCAACGTGTGGCGGTACAGCAGCGCATTCCAGCCGCTCAGGATCTTGGGCAGCGTGTCGGTGAGCTTCGCACACAAAACCGCGATCTAACTCGTGCTCTTGATGTGGAACGCCACACATTGCGTCAGTTGGATCAGCTCATTCGACAGATTGCAATGAGTAGTGATGTACTAGCTGGGCCGCACGGAGCCGATGATCCATGGGCATTAGCATTACGCGCACAAGTAATCTATGGCCGCGAGGAAGAGCGAACACGCCTCGCGCGCGAAGTACACGATGGGCCAGCTCAGGTTCTTGCAAATTCGTTGATGGTCTTGGAGACATGCTATACACTGGCGAAACAAGGCGGCGATAACGAGAAGCTCTTACTGATGCTTGATCGGTTGCGCGGCGCAACCCGCGAAGGCATGCAAGAAGTCCGTCGATTTATTGCCGATCTACGGCCTGGAGTTGTTCGGGAGCGCGGCCTGGGTGAAGCGATCAAAGAATATTCGCGTAGCTACACCAATACCTATTCGACTCCGATCACGATTGATATTGAACCAATTGCGCGATTGCCGGAGGATGTTGAGCTGGTCACCTATCGTATTGTGCAAGAAGCTCTGCAGAATGCCATAAAATACGCACGCGGTGCTCCGTTAAGCATTCATCTTCATCGGCGCGCAGAGCATGTTATCTTAGTTGTTCGCGATGAAGGACCAGGGTTCGATCCATACGAGGTTGTTCGCCGAGCTGGACGGAGTAATTGGGGATTAACAAGCATGCGTGAACGGGCCGAACTCATTGGGGCACAATTTCGTATCGCCTCACGGCCAGGTCACGGAACCGAAGTAACAGTCACAATACCGGTGCAATGAGATATTCCCTGGAGGGAGTTATGGACAATAAAATCCGCGTGCTTATCATCGACGATCACCCACTGTTTCGGCAGGGTATACGCTGGAGCCTGGAGATGGCCGGCGATATGATGGTGGTTGGTGAGGCAGAAAATGGCCAGGAAGCGATGAAGCTCACCGAAAAGCTATCGCCAGATGTCATCCTCATGGATGTTAATCTTCCTGGGCTGAATGGCCTTGAGGTAGCGCGTGTGATCAAACGTCGTGATCCCCATATTGGTATGATCGTGCTCAGTGTGTATGAGGATGATGACCAACTATTCCAGGCGATTAAGGTCGGCGCGGCAGCCTATTCCTCCAAAGATGTTGATCCAAATGATCTTGTCGAGATGATTCGCGAGGTTGCTGCTGGGCGCTACCTGATCAACGAGAGTGTGATCGCCAAGCCGCATGTCGCAACCCGTGTGCTCCACCAGTTCCGTGAGTTAGCCTCCAGTGAGGATGTGCGAACGAGTGCATTGTTCGCCCCACTCACATCACGTGAGATCGAGATTCTGGATTGTATTGCACGCGGCCTCTCAAATAAAGAAATTGCCAATGAGCTTTCGATCAGTGGCCAGACCGTCAAGAACCATATCACATCCATTCTTGCCAAACTCCAGGTAAACGACCGCACAATGGCAGTCATCTATGCTATCCAGAAGGGCTGGATCAAGATGGGCTATGAGTCTGGCCAAATGCAGGCAGTGGGTGCCAATATACCCGCCCGCGCTGTAGCCGGGTAGCCATTCAATTTCGTATGTCAACAGAAACGGGAGCAGCCAGAGATCATACTGAAATCTTTGGCTGTTCTCGTTTTCTGTGGCCTCGCTATCAAGAAGATGGGTGTGCTTGACGGTATGGTATAATTCTGCTCGCACAACTTCGTGTGCTATGAAGGAACGCTCACATGCCACCTGTCATCCATGGTGTTCTCCCCCCACCGCCAGCCCTGTCTCGCTAACGGGCAGGTTGGCATACGAGGATCGAGGCTCAGTGCGGGGCACACGTCCAAGGGTACCTGACCATCGGCCTCTTACTTCTGCTTGCCCTCTGATTCGCATATTTATACTATCATTAGCGAATTATTGAGGGGATTACTGTGTCTTCATTATCCAATCCTGCTGAACAACGCGTTCAGATACATCGTCGTGGCATCGGGCTGATTGCCCTGGCTGGCACGCTGTGGGGGACGGTTGGCGTTGCCACCCAATCGATCTACCATATGACAGCGGCGGCAACTCCGCTCTCAATTGGTTTTTTTCGTCTAGCACTTGCGGCACCAGCGCTGATAATCGCATGTCTGCTTGTGCTTGGTCGGGCGGCCTGGCACATTTCGGGGCGTCATGTAGCTATCATGGCTGTTATCGGCGCGATGCTGGCGCTCTATCAGGTTTGCTTTTTTACTGCGATCAGCCATGTTGGCGTAACCGTTGCCACGTTAGTAACGCTCTGTACTGCGCCGGTGATTGTAGCGGTTGTCTCGGCGCTGTTTACACGTGAGCGACCGGATCGGATTGTCGTCCTCTCCTTGGTCGCAGCAGTGTGTGGCACTATTCTCCTGGTTGGCACTCCTAGTAATGGGCCGGCCACGGGAAACATGCTTACGGGTGTCATGTTTGCTCTGGGATCTGCATTTGGCTATGCGATCTTAGCTATTGCGGGCCGCCGCGTAGCAGAGCATGCACATACACTCCAAACCAACGCGGTCGCGTTTAGCGCAGGCGCACTCGTTCTGCTCATGCTGACAATTCCATCGGGCGGGCCACTACTGATCTACCCAATCGCTGGTTGGGGTCTGCTACTCTACCTTGGGTTGATACCAACCGCACTTGGTTATGGGTTATTCTTGATCGGCATGCGGACAACCCCTGCCACTGTGGCAAGTATTGTCACCCTAGTTGAACCACTGATGGCAACATTTCTGGCTTGGCAGTTGTTTGGTGAACAACTTGGCGCACTCGGCCTGCTTGGGGCAGTACTTCTGATTGGCGCGCTGATTCTATTGGCAAAGCGCGGATAGCGAAGCATTGAAGCATTGAAGCCGGGTGCCCAGCTTCAATGCTCCAATGCTCACTTTAGGAACCAGCGCTCTACATTCCAAAAATACATAGGCGTTGTGAGATTCACAGGCCCATCAAGTGTCGAGATCTTGGCAGAGAGCGCAACCGGGATCGTATCATCCCATAAGAACAGGTAGGGTTGCTGTGTTGCCAGGCGTTGTTGTGCGAGGCGTAGTGCTTTGGCGCGCTCGGTAGGATCGTATATCTGGCGCACAGCAACGGCTTGCGCATCATAGATCGAATCGCTAAAACCGGTAATATTCAGCACCGGGCGGGTATCCGCAATACCCTGGTTGATCTGGCTGGAATGAAAGAGTGTAAAATCATCGGGATCATAGTAGGCATAATCGGCAAACGCGGCATCACCAATACCATTGCTCCAACTCCCTAGCAGGAGGTCGAAATCGTAGGGCGGGGCATATTTTGGGCGAATTGCACCCTCGAAATCAGATTCCTGGATCTGGATGGCCATACCGATCTGGGCTGCGCTCTGCGCGATCAGTTTAGCGGCCTGTACGCGGCGAGGATCATCCCTTCGCACAAAAAGTTGCAATGTCAGTGGCGCGCCACTCTGCTGGCGAATAGCGCTTCCTGCCGCGAGTTTCCAACCAGCTTCATCGAGTAATAATCGCGCACGATTCAGATCGACCGTGCTGGTGGGAACCGCTGTCATATCGGCCCACGATCCTGGCACCGCACTTGATGCAATTGGAATAGCCTGCCCTGCGCTTACCTCAGCAATGAGTTTTCGTACGTCAATCGACGTAGCTAGCGCTTGGCGGACACGCACATCAGCGGTTGGTCGCCCTGCACGGGCATTCATCGCAACAAAATAATAGCCATTCTCAGCATATTTCCCAAGCTGTACAGCCCCGGTTGTACCAACCTGCTGTGCGCTCGGCCAGGGTAGCTCCGCTAATTGGAGACTCCCCTCATTAAGCGCACCAACCGCAGTTTGCGGCTCGGAGATGACGCTAAAAATAAGCTTTTCCAGCAATGGGGCACCACGGTGAAAGCGCGGGTTGGCCGCGAGTGTGATTCGCTGCCCTGGCTGGCGATCCTGTAGCATGAACGACCCGCTCCCAACAGGAGTCTTCCAAAAATCGTAGGCCGCAATATCTTTGTCGATTAGTAAATGCTTCGGTAATATCGCTACTGTTAGCATGCTAAAGATTGGTGCATAGCGCTCGGTTAGCGATAGAACCAATGTTGTGGAGGTTGGTGTACTGACAGCAGTAATACGCCGCATATCGGTAAGCAACGCGGTGGTTGGCGAAATTGCACGGAGCGCCCCAAGCGTAAATGCGGCGTCTTCGGCGGTTAGTGGCGCTCCATCATGCCATGTCAACCCACTCTGCAGCGTCATGGTGATCAAGCGGCCATCGGGTGAGGAATCCCAGCCACGCGCCAGATCCGGTTGTGCTTGCAATTTGGCATCTAGGCGTGTAAGACCACTATAGATCAGACCAATCAGTTGCTCCTCGCCACGTGACCGTGGTTGCCAGGGGCGTAGATTAGGAACATCGGCTTCGAGGCGCACCGCAACGACACCACCACGCGGGAGTGGTGTTGCGGTAGGTGGTAGTGGTGTTGGGACAACAGTTGGCTCTGGAACACCAGGAAGTGGTGGAAGGCTGGTGCAGCCAACTAACAGCGCGATCGTCAGCAGGGCCAGTGCTACGCTGGAAAGAAACAAGGCCCGATTTGGTAGATAACTCATGATAAGCGATTATAACCGATAGCACTCACCCCAAACCGATCGTCCGAAGATATTCACGATTGCGACGCGCACTTTCAATTGGGCGGCCCATGCCTGGTAGAACATCCTGTTCTACAACAATCCAACCATCGTAGCTCATTGCACGTAACTTGGCAAGAATTGCCGGAAAATCGACATCGCCCTGCCCAAGTTCACAGAATACACCATGACCAACGGATGTGACACCATCCCAACCCTCGATCCGTGATTGGGCAGCGACCTTCGGAGCATGATCTTTGAAGTGTACATGCCAGATGCGATCGGCGTAACGTGTTAATCCATCGAGCGGATTGCCACCACCAAAACTGTAGTGGCCGGTATCGAAACATAACCCAAGTAGCTGTGGATCAGTTTGGCCTAACAACTGCTCAATCTCAGTCGGGGTTTCTACCCAGGTGCCAATATGGTGATGAAAAACGGTTCGCAAACCTGTTTCGCGCAGTACTGCCCGTGCAACTCGTTCCGCTCCAGCAATAAATACACGCCATTGCGCAACATCCATGCCATATTCAGGGCTAATACGCCCAGCATGTGAAGTGCGAACAGGATCGGCGTAGGGATCGTTTCCCAGCACAATTAGGCAGTTTGGCCCACCAACCGTGGCCAATTGCTGCGCGGTACGAATGGCCTCAGCCTCACTACTCGCGTGGCGATTGGCATCGTGTAATGCGACACTCACCCATGAAGCGAACAGTTGTAAGCCGTGTGAGTCTAATTCCTGGCGCAGTATCACTGGGTCGGTTGGCATAAAACCCCAATCACCCAGCTCTGTTCCAGCATAGCCAGTCGCCTGCATTTCATCCAATACCCGCACATAATCGGTGCGTTCACCAGCAATATTTTCAATCACGCCCCATGAACAGGGAGCATTAGCAACTTGGATCATACTGTTATCCTTTGGGTCAATCTATCTCAATCGATCTGTTCCCAACGACCACTCTCCCATGAACGAATGATCGCCTGTTGCACATGCGCAACCGCTGCTGCTTCTGCAAACCCTGGCTGCGCCTGTACACCAGTAACCACTGAATTCAGAAAGGTATGGGCTTCAATGACCTTCAAATCGTCATAGCCAAGATTCACGCCCCAGGCAGGATTAAAATGGCGGTGATGGGGATGCATCGGCCCACTCAACAGTGTAGCAAAGCCATCTTCAGCTGGCTGCTTGCTGTTGCGCTGCTGGAACTGGAGCTCGTTCATACGCTCCATATTCCACTTTATTGCACCCAGCGTTCCATGGATTTCAAATGACATCTCACATTTGACGCCATTGATAATTCGGCATGCTTCCAGTATCCCACGTGCGCCACTGGTAAAATGAACAAGCGCACTCACATAATCTTCGTTTGTCACTGGGCCACGCGGTGAGTTGCTATCACCAATATCATAGTGTGTACCAACGCCAGGCGTAGGGATGGGGCGTTCGCGGATGAAGGTCTCACGATCTGCAACAACCCGATTCGCTGAGCCAGCCAGCATATGCGCCATATCGATTGTATGTGACATGAGATCGCCAAGAGTGCCAAGCCCTTGTTCTTGATCGAATCGCCAGGAGAGAAGACCATTCGGGTCACTAGCATAGCCATTTAGGAAGCGCCCATGATAATGGGTGATTTGGCCGAGCCGCCCTTGTGCAATCAGCTCGCGCGCGTACTGCACAACCGGCGCCCAACGATAATTGTAGCCAACAAAGGTTAAGACACCTGCTGCTTTGGCAGCCGCAGCGCTCTGGATCGCCTCCTCTGGGCTACGCCCGACCGGCTTCTCACATAGAATGTGTTTACCGGCCTGTGCAGCGGCTCGATTGATCTCGAGATGCATCCCATTTGGTGCAGCAACATTAACTACCTGTACTGCTGGGTCAGCGATTACATCACGCCAATCGGTCGTAGTACGCTCAAACCCAAAGCGCTGCTGCGCAAGCTCGGCACGGGCGGCAACTGGATCGGCGCACACGATTAGGCGTGGTTGGATTGCACTTTCATGAAAGCGATCGGGGATGGCACGGTATGAGCGGCTATGTACCTCACCCATCCAGCCCATTCCAATGATACCGATTCCAATAGTCTGCTTGGTCATGGGTTAGTCCCTTTGTCGTCACACATTCCTGAGCGGCATCGACACGCGATAGAGGTCTGGCGTCTGCGCTGCTGCAAGCGTGCAATTCCGGCCAAGTACACATTCAAGCTCCACAATCCGTTTTGCGTCGCTCACATTTGTTGCGAGAGGTTTCTCGCACAATGGCAATCTCATCCAACCAGGGCCTCCATCTCACAGTATGCTATGCGTTGCTGGCGCTGCCATGTGCTGCGCGTATAGTAGCACATTCTATCGTTAACCAAAGCGCCCGGAGATATAATCCTCGGTGCGTTTATCACGCGGATTAGTAAAGATTCGATGGGTTGTATCGTATTCTATCAACTGCCCAGCACGGTCAGCATCCATCAGGAAAAATGCTGTTGAATCCGAAGCGCGTGACGCCTGTTGCATGTTATGGGTAACAATCACAATCGTATAGCGCTCACGTAGCTCAAACATCAATTCTTCAATCTTGAGTGTCGAGATTGGATCAAGCGCAGAGCATGGTTCGTCCATCAGGATCACTTCGGGTTCAACGGCGAGCGCACGTGCAATACAGAGGCGCTGTTGCTGCCCGCCCGAGAGTGCGAGGCCGCTCTGTTGCAGCTTATCCTTCACATCATCCCAGAGCGCGGCGGAACGCAAGGCTTGTTCCACAAGCGCATCCATTTCGGCGCGGGTACCCTTCCAGCCATTAATGCGTGGTCCAAAGGCGATGTTCTCATAGATCGATTTTGGAAATGGGTTTGGTTTCTGGAATACCATTCCGATCCGTCGGCGCACCTCAACCGCATCGACATGGGGGGCATAGAGATTCTGGCCACGGAAGAGTACCTCACCATCGGTACGTGCCGTTTGAATCAGATCATTCATCCGGTTAAAGGAGCGCAGAACAGTACTTTTGCCACAGCCAGAAGGGCCGATTAGGGCAGTGATTTTGTTGCGGTCAATCGCCAAATCGAGATCTTTTACTGCGCGAAAGGCACTATAGTAGATACTCAACCCGCGCGCCTCAAGTACGGTCTTCGCCTGAGCGGTTGGTTGGGGTTCAGTGGCACTCATGAACTGCTCCTGCGGTAATAGTTGCGAAGAAGGATCGCGCTTGTGTTTAAGGTTAAGAGGAGAATCAGGAGTACTAGGATGGCAGCAGCCGCCACATCGCGAAACTGCTCACCTGGTTGTTGTGTCCAGTTATAGATCTGAATGGGTAGTGCGGTGAACTTAGAGAACGGCCCGGTAGGATCGGTGACAATAAAGGTTGATGCGCCAACCACAATCAGTGGCGCCGTCTCGCCCATCGCGCGCGACATACCGAGGATCGTGCCTGTGAGAATACCGGGCATGGCGTTGGGCAACACATGATGCCAGACGGTTTGCCACTTTGTCGCACCTAATCCATAGCTGGCCTGCCGTAGTGATTGTGGCACAGCGCGGATAGCTTCGCGTGCATTAATAATCAGGAGTGGCAAAATAAGCAGCGCCATTGTGAGCGACGCGGAAATGATCGTGCGACCATTTGTGTCGCTGATCCCCAGAAACGCACCACTGGTATAGTATTCAATACCACGCACGAAAATTGCCAGGCCAAGCATGCCATAAATGATCGATGGTACGCCAGCAAGGTTATTAATATTGGTCTCAATCAGGTTATTGAGGCGATTCTTGGTGGCATATTCTTCGAGATACACTGCTGCGCCGATCCCAATTGGGAATGCGAATAGCATGGTGAGGGCGATCATCCAGAGTGAGCCAAGAATCGCATTACGCACCCCGGAATCTGCGGCGGCGCTGGCCATAGGGTTTGTGATGAAGCGCCCATTGAGCCAAGAGCGAAATTCTAGTTTGGCACCAGGAAATTCGCGTTGCACCTCAGCATCAATCGTGGCACGCTGTGTGAGTGATTCCCAGAGCCCAAAAGCACGTACAATCTCAACAGCGGTAACACGTTCCTGAATAAGCGCCAGAACCTCTTGCTGGGTACGTTCGCTAAAGGGCTTATCGCGATCAAAGCGCCGATAGAGGCCACGCGAGATATTCGCCTGAAGAATAGTGATGAGTTCATCTTTTGTAAGCTGTTCGAGTGGCCGATCCGAAAGGGTTGCTGGATCCACCTTGGCCTGTACAGCAACATAGCCAAAGGCATCATTCACTACCGTTGTGAGCAAGGTTGCTAAGGCGAGTATCCCGATCAATAGTGCAGTTAGGAATGTTGAATGCCATACACGCCCAATCATTTGGCGGCCTGCAACAAAGCGTTGTGCCGCCGCGCCTTCGGGTAGCTGGCCTGTCGAACGCGCTTCAGGTGGCGTTGGGAGTATCATTCGTATACCTCACGGAAACGCCGGACAATCAGGCCACTCCCAATATTGAGCAGTAGAGTCATCACAAACAGTGTCAGCCCAATCGCAAAGATGCTGTCATACTGGATCGAGCCATAGCTGACATCGCCACCGCTAATGCGGGCAATATGGCCAGTCATGGTTTCGGCAGCCTCAAATGGGTTAAAACTCAGATTTGGCCCTGCACCAGCAGCGAGCGCAACAATCATTGTTTCACCGACCGCACGTGATACAGCAACAATAAAGGCAGCAATAATCCCAGAGAGCGCCGCTGGCACAACAACCCGCAATGCAGTTTCAAGGCGCGTCGCACCCAGCCCATAGCTTGCCTGCCGCAGCGACTGTGGCACAGCATTGAGTGCATCTTCACTCATGGAGGCTACCAGCGGCAGGATCATAATACCCATCACCAGCCCAGCCGAGGCGACATTATAGACCTGCACAACATCTTTGCCGAATAACTCTTGGAGTCGCGGTGTGACAAAGATCAGTGCAAAGTAGCCGTACACTACGGTCGGAACACCGGCGAGAATTTCCAGCAGCGGTTTCAGCACGGCACGTGCACGTGGCGAAGCATATTCACTCAAAAAGATCGAAGCACCAAGGCCAAGCGGCAGCGCAACCAGCATCGCCACCAAGCTAGTGCCAATGGTTGCGTTCAGGAGTGGAAGAATACCAAATGCGCCAATTTGGGGAGCCCAAGTGGTTCCGGTTAAAAACGCACCAATACTCGCACCATCGGCGCTGAAGAAGGCCCAAGCCTCATGCACCAATACATACACGATCCCAATCGTTGTTAGAATCGAAACTGCGGCACACATCCACAGGAGCGCTTGAATAATGCCTTCACCAAGGCGTGGGCGTGACCGCAAATCGAGGCCACCACCAGAATCGGTGGCAGCAGGCTGAGCCCGCGAAGCGACCGACGGTTCCATTGATTGCTCCAATCTCCAAACAACAACAATGGGCGGACGGGTTTCCCCGCCGCCCATACTACCACATCCTGATTAATTATTTGGTAGCGTCAATCAAACTCTGCTTCGCTACATCAAGAACTTCAGCCTTCGCAGGGAAATACCCAACTTTACCAATCTCCTCATTCACAAAGCTGAGGTAGAAGCTGATGAAGGCTGCCACCTGGGGCTTCTCTTTGAGAATCTTAGCGGTGGTATACACAAACAGTGGTCTTGAGAGTTTATAGGTGCCATCTTCGGCAGTCGTCAGATTTGGCTCCACACCCTCAACACTGACTGCGCGTAGTTTACCGCGATCAGCCTGATAATAGGCAAAGCCAAAGTATCCAATCGCATATTGGCTACCCTCAACACCTTGTACCAACACATTATCGCTCTCACTGAATTGTGCGCCTGCGGCCTGGAGCTTCTTATCGTCCTTATTCAGCACAACCTCGACGAAATAATCGTAGGTGCCGCTATCCGAGCCTGGGCTAAAGAGCTTGATTGCCTCTTTGGGGTAGCTTGGATCAACCTGATCCCAGGTTTTGACATCGCCGTTATAGATCTTCGCCAACTGCTCCAGAGTGATATTCTTAAGGAACGTGTTCTCGCTGCTCACAACGACCGCAAGTGCGTCGGTACCAATGCGAAATTCGATTGGCTCACGACCAATCGCTTGGCAATTCGCAAGCTCCTCTTTCTTAATTGCGCGGCTAGCGTTGGCGATATCGGTCTCGCCAGCTTTGCAAAAGCGCTCAAAACCAGCGCCAGTGCCAATGCTATCGATTGTAATATTGCCAGTGTAGCCTTCATCCTTAAAGCGCTCAGCCATCGCCTGTGAGAGGGGGAAGACGGTTGATGATCCGGCTGTGACAATATTCCCAGTTGCCTTGGCTGGATCAACCTCGGGTAACATCACGCCACTCGCAGATCCGCCTGCTGCTGGGGCTACCGTTGGCGCAGGCGCTACCGCTACTACAGGAGCGGTTGTCGGTGCAGCCGCTGGTTGTGCAGTTCCACAGGCGGTGAGTACTGAGAGTATAAGGGTTGCTGCAATCAGGGCAGATCCAATTCGTTTGATAAACATTCAGTTTCCTCAGTGCAATCGTTCAAGGAATGTCCCACAAGTCGAACATCCACAGCCAAAGTTAAGGCCGCACTAAAACTATATGGGTTTATCTTTAAGCTCGAACCATGCCTGTGTTAAATCTCTGTTAACTCTGCGCGCAATGCACGATTGTGCTTACCAAGTGAGGTTTGTGCAATACCACGTTGATCAAAATTGCTTGGATCGAGCCATGCGAGAAAATGTTCGCGCACATGCGGCCATTCATAATCAAGTAGTGAGAACCATGCGGTATCCCGATTACGGCCTTTTACGATTCGGTGTTGGTAGAAAATGCCCTCAAAGCCAAACCCTAAGCGTGCAGCAGCATTCCGCGAGGGCTGATTGTGTGCGTCGCATTTCCACTCAAGCCGACGGTAGCCAAGCACATCAAAGGTATGTTGCATCAACAGGACCAACGCCTCGGTGCTCTGACGCGTGTTTTGCAATATAGGCGCAAACCAGATATGGCCAATCTCGATAGAACCATGGGCTGGCTGAATCTCCATAAAGGTTACAATGCCTGCCGCACGACCACTGGCAAGATCGCGCACCGCAAAAAAAAGTGGGTCGCTGCTGACAGATCGCTCTACAACCCAGTTGCGCATCGCGGCGGCATTCGCCCATGGCCCATATGGCAAGAAATTCCATACTTCGGTGCCAGCCGGATCGTCGTGTGTGGCGACATATAAATCGTCAGCATGCACATCCGCCAAAAGCGGTTCAAGCTGAACGGTCGCCCCAACTAAGGGGGTACGCTCTGGCATACGGCCATCGGGCATATGTGCCAGCGGAGCCATTGAGAGCTGGCGTGGCGGGAGTTGCGGCATAAGGAGCTCCTCTAGATGATAATTAGCGAACCGCAGAACCGCAGAAC
>JANLSE010000110.1:0-1530 GCA_031362265.1 Roseiflexaceae bacterium | reverse complement strand
CAAGCACCTGATCATCACCCATGGTGGCTCAGTTCTTTACAGCCATGGAAACCTCCATCCAACGCAAATGTGGTATTCGGCACCAGATGTCCTCGCTACTTGGGCACATATGCAGATTGTCCAGCAGCTCTGACCACGCATAGCGATCACCTAATCGCACACACGACTGATACTTATGCGGCAAGTGGAATATCAATGTAGGTACTCTGTGATCGGGGCTGCGGAATACTCTCACCCGATTCACGGAGGCTCTCCAGATGCAGCACAATCGCTTCGGCGATTAATGTCTGCGCTTCCTCCACACTTTCGCCCACCGCCACACAGCCAGGAAGATCTGGAACATAGGCTCCGTAACTGGTACTTCCTTTTTCGATAATCACAATATAGCGCATCAGAAAACCTCACTTCCTATTTCAGACCTGCCTGCTTCAACACGCTATTCAAGGTGCCGGGAGGCAGATCGAGACTTGGTTTCCCCGCAACCGTGACGGTACCTGGTTTGCGGGGATGCTTCAACTGTCGATGGCTTCCCGTCGTACGTACGAGATACCAACCATCATCTTCAAGCAGCTTGAGCACCTCACGCACTTTCATAGCACCCTATTTCATCAACACGTTACCGTAGCCCACGCCACACGGTATACCGTATGATGAGTAGTCTACGTCATGATTGATGATCCAGCAACTGTACTCCACAATAACCACCTTGAGATAGCTGCCCAACGGTAGCATTAAGCGGGCCTGCCGAACGACCTCGAAGATTGCACCAACGCTCAATCACCACGACGATTCCGAGACTCGGCCCGATTCGGCAGGTCGGCTTAAATGCATTGTTCGGCGCGCCGCCGTTCGTTTTGCCGCACCCTGAAGCACTCCACGGTGATTCCCACCGCAACCGCTCACGCTGCATGCGGGGCGCGTGCGACTGGCAGCGGCAGATTCAATCGGTTCCTTCCGCATCTGCATGACGCTCATCGCAGCCGCCACGTGAGCGACCAGCCGCCGCGCTTGTCTGTCCGATCATGGAATCGTACACGATGCAGCTCATTGGCGATACCATCCGCCACTGCCATGAGTCTTGCCCGTCCGACCATGCGATCGTTTGCCACCAGCCAAACATACCCTTGAGTGAAACCATCAGCGTGAGCGTTTCCATCGAGCAACTGGCATCCGCCACCGCGTTACTGCGTGCGCGTCGCCGCGTGATCGCTTCACGAATCCAGCCATTGCCACTGATTCTGCTCGCCTGGCTCGTGCACCAGCATCAACCACCGAGCGCCGAACGCTGCCCATCAGCGCCGCCAAGGCCCACTCTGATTCATAAACTCGACCCGATTCCCCGCGCCGTAGGCGGTCGGCTGGATGGGTTTGTTCGGCGCGCCGCCGTTCCTTTTCCGCGTCGTAAAGCGCTCCACGATCATTCCGACCACAACCATTCACGGCGCATTCGGGTGGCGTGTGACGGGCAGCCGCAGATTCAATCGATCCCTTCCGCACCTGAGTCATCGTGTTCGTGCCTTCCACGGACAC
>JANLSE010000106.1:0-9636 GCA_031362265.1 Roseiflexaceae bacterium | reverse complement strand
GCCAGGCGTGGTAACGATTATTCCACTGTTTATTATTTATAGCCAACTTGGCTGGGTGAATACCTTTTTGCCGCTGATTGTGCCCGCTTTTTTTGGTGATGCCTTTTTTATTTTCCTCATGCGTCAATTCTTTATTACTATCCCACGTGATTTGATTGATGCTGCACGTATGGATGGTGCAAGACATTTTGATATATACCTCAAGGTCGTTATGCCACTTGCACGCCCGGCGATTGCAACACTGATTGCGTTTACCTTTATCTGGACCTATAACGACTTTATGAGCCCATTGATTTACCTCAAAGACCGTAGTCTTTGGACACTGGCCTTGGGTATGCAGGGTTTTACCCAACGCTATGGGGTATCGGGCACTGCGCTTGGAGCCATGATGGCAGCCGCAGTTCTGTATACCCTACCCATGGTTATTCTTTTCCTCGCAGCACAAAAGACGTTTGTGCGCGGCATTGTTACTACAGGCTTGAAATAGCAGCTCGTGGGGATCCCAATCATCTCCATGGATGATTGTTTAGGCCATATGGTGTCCATTCGAAAGTAAAGAGGGACGTGTATGAGTACAGAACGACTCTCCCGCCGACAGCTTCTGCGTCTTGCAAGTGCGAGTGCTGCAGGAGCTGCTCTAGCCGCATGTGGCGTTCCAACGCAAAACGCCGCGCCGACACCCGAAGCTGCAGCCCCTACGGAAGCACCTACTGCAGCACCAGCGCCACCCACGCCCAATGCTACACCAGTTGGCCCGATCGCGACAGCAATTCCGTTGCCGCAGGGTGAAACCATTGAAGGCTTTACACCTGCAATGACCAATGCGAGTGATCCGGTGAAGCTCGTCTATTGGTGGGGCAACAACTACGAGCCTGCACTCAAATTTACAAATGATGTGATTGCCCGTTTCTCGCTTGTCTACCCGAATGTAACGGTAGAACCAGTGGCAGGCCAGAACTGTGATGCCTTTGTAACCGCAGCAGCAGCCGGTACACCACCGGATTTGTTCCATACCTGGGATTGCGTTGAGCGTATGGGAGCATGGGCTCGCCGCAAGGTCATTCTCCCGGTTGATGATTTCATCGCCAAGAGCTCATTCCCACTTGATGATTATGCACCGGGTATTATGGACACATGCCGTATGGAAGGTAAGACATGGGGCATGGTTGATTCAGCAGGTGTATTCTTGTTGTGGACACGCCCACCGCTGTTTAGTGAAATTGGCAAGACAGTCAATGCCATTCCACAAGATACAGATGAAATGTGGCAGTGGGGCAAGGAGCTCACGAAAACCAGTGGTACCGGTGAGATTGATCGCCTCGGTATTCGGCTGCCGAACTGGACATGGGAATATTTTGCCTGGATCGCCAATTTCGGTGGTGAAATTTGGGATGCCAATGGTAATGCGCCAACACCCGATCATCCTGGCGTCATTGCTGCCCTCAACGATCTGGTAGCCCAAGTGAACATCTATGGAGCAGAGAATTTGCAGCGCTGGGCATCTGGTATGGGTGCTGGTGAAGGCGCGCAGAATCCATGGTTAGCAGGTACCAATGCGATGCAAATTGGTGGCGACTGGACTGGGCAAGCTGTGTTCGATTTCTTCCCCGATTGGCAATTTGGTGAACAATACAATGCGGTTGCCCCGCCACCAGCTCCTGCGAGCAAACGGGCCGGTGATAGTGCAATTGCTTGGTGGTCGTGGCCATGGGTTATTCCCGCAGGAACCAAGCAGCCCGATTGGTCGTGGGAGTTATTGCGTTTCTACCTCACTCCAGAGTACCAAGTCAATGTGCATGCCAAATTTAAGGAAATGGTGGTGCGCAAGAGCATGATCGATGACAAACGCCTTGGCCATCCATGGATTAAGGCCGCACGCGATATCATCGGCGGTGATCGTAAGCTCACAACAATGATGCCAATGAATCCGGTAGCGGCCGAATACACGAATTTGCTTGGGGAAGCGATCGATGGCGTTATACGCCTCAAAGCTACTCCAGAGGAAGCCATGGCACAGGTGAAGAAGGAGACGATGCAGAAACTGAGCGAGCTCAGTTAATGATCGCTGCATAGAGACGCTATGGCAACAAACAATGTACAGGGAGGCAGTTGTTGCCTTCCTGCTCATTGTTGCTGTGTCGAGAAGGGATGATTTATGGCCGATACGTCTTTTCGTTATCGGGTGACATGTGGCTGGATTCGTGATCTGGCCTCAGAACCAACGCCCACCGATCCGTGGCCGTGCATCCGTTGGGATGATCACTTGTCGGCTGATCAGATTCACTTTCTTGATGTACAGGCCGAGCTTGGTGTTACTCATAACCTCGTGTGGGGACTCTTTATTGATCGGTCATGGCCAACTCGTTTTGAGCACGTCATTTCGCAGGAACGTGCCGATCGGTTACATACATTTATTGCTGCGGCGCATGCCCGTGGAGTGAAGGTGCTGCATGGCACCGGTATCTATTCCTGGGGTTTTGATGAAATTATTCGCGCACACCCAGAGGTGGCACGTGGGAACCAACATAACATGTGCCCCTTTAGCCCTGCCGCTTGGGATTGGCAACGCCGTGTACTCGATTTTCTCATGGATCCGCGCTGGCAGCTTGATGGCATTAGTATGCAATCGGCAGATCAGGGGCGCTGTGATTGTGAGCAATGCAAACAGCGTTCTGCTGCCGAACATCATGCCGATATCTTGGTACGGAGTGCAGAATATGTGCGTAGCCAGCGCCCAGATTGGGTGATTGGCCAGGCCGCCTGGGGCCTAGCTGTCGATGATCCGACCGAGTTGCCACATATCCAGCGTATCTCCCAAGCGGTTGATTATATGATTGAGGTTCGTGAGCGCTCTGCGGAGGGTGGCCGTCGATCAACCATCACGGCAAGCCTAGCCGCTGCATTTGGTTCAGTTGGTGGGGTATTTGTCGAACCTCCTCAGCACTATGATCGGCTCCGTTGGTGTGTGCCTTGTGGGTTACGTTCAGCTCGGGCGATCCAGCAACTCTGGGATGATGGTGGGCGCGCATGCGAATACTATTACCGCCCATTTGCGAACCCAGTCGAAGAGGTCTCGTGGCGCACTGGGGCATATATGTTACGCGAACCGCGCGCACGCCCTGAAGTTGCACTAGAGGCTGCTATCACCGCAGTCTATGGCGTCGAAGGGAGTGTCGCGCAGCAACTCACCGAATGGTTTTCCGCAGCTGAGGATGCTTACTTTGGCCGCACCGATTATCGGGTTGGGAATGGCCCACTTTCGCTGGAGCCACTGATCTGGCAGGATGATCCGGCAGCGGCTGGCCCACCAATCTACCTGCGTGATCGGATGAGCACAGTGCAACGTGCGGCGTATACCTACGAATTACAGCAACTGCGCAGTCGCTTTGCTCAGTTTGCCATACCACAGCGTAGGCGTGCGGAACAGACACTGCTGGCAATCGATGGTACCCTGGCTGAGATTGCCAGTTTGCAGTAGAGGAATCTTGCTATGGCACCAGTACAGTACACCCGCTCAGGTACGCATTGGTATGTTGGAGATGGATTTATCTGGGATGATCTGCCAGTAACATATCGAACCCATACTGGGCGGCCACTGGAATGCTCATCTCAATTGCTGATCTATAATCCACAACCCGAAACAGCCACGGTAACCGTGCGATTCTTTCATATAGATCGCTCTCCCACCCTCAAGCAGCTCGATATTGCAGGAGGCAGCATCTCTTCCCTAGAATTGGCAACCCTTGCAGAGATTCCACACAAGCAAGCGTTCTGGATCACGCTTGAGTCGAATATACCAGTGCTACCACAAGCACGCCACGAGGATTATTCCTATTGGGACCCGGTGCCCGATGCACTGATTGCTCCAACACCATACCCAGGGCCACTCAGCGATGAAACAACCTGGATCTTCCCCGATTGCTACCAGGGCGGGCCACAGAGCTGGTATGAGCGCGAATTACTCACCATTTTGAACCCATCAACTGAGCCAGTGAAGGTGCATGTACAATACCTGCTACGCAACAATGAACTTGGTGCCGAGGAGTATCTTGAGATTGCACCAGAACGAGTTGCTGCCCTGGATATCTGGGAGCGTAGCCCACGGCTGCTTGGCAATCCGCAGGGGCCGGTGGTGCGTGTGCAGCACGATTACGCAGTGCGTATCGATGCCGAACATCCAGTAATTGCCCAAACAACCCGCCGCGCCCGCTGGACAGGCCGCCCTTCGATTGTTGGCGCACGCAGCATTACTGGATTTCCATTGCGTGCTGCTGATCACACACTCTGGCACTATCCGGGTGGCATGATTGTAGATCGTGGGGTATTACCACATGAACAGAATTTTGATGTCACCTGGAACTTACTCTTTACCCATAATCTGCATACCAGCCAACCTGCGCTGGCAACACTGACAATCCATTCTCCGGAGGGCATCCGCAAAACTGTAGCGCTACGTAGCATCGCGCCGCAAAAATCACATCTCGAATGGATGCATCTCCAACCCTGGCTAGGCGACTATACCCACATCGATGTGCCCTTTGCTATGACGGTTGCATCCGATAGCCCGGTTGTGCCCGAAGTAACTGGTGCAGAGTTTGAGATGTGGAGCCAGATGTGCCCCGGTGCCATGTCGGCGGTGAACTTTTATCCAGGGCCGCTGACCGATGAATGCGCTTGGTGGTTGGGAATTGCGCCGTGGGGCGGTGCAGACGACCGGAACGTCGAGTGGTCACAGCAGTATCACCTGCTCAACACCAGTGAACAGCCAATTGTTGTCGAACTGATTGCATATGGCTTGGATACGCTCTACACCCATCAACTTACACTGCCAGCGCAAGCGGTGGCACTGGTTGATGCTCAGGTCTTTAGCGGATTACCAATTGGTATTCCATATGCTGTGTTTGCAAAAAGTGCTCAACCATTTTGTGCCCAAGTCTTTGTGCGAACCTTTACCCGTGGGCTTGCATCAACCCGTGGTATGTATTCGTGTATGGGAGTGCCGATGGCATTACGGTGATTGTTCAGAACAGGTGGAATGTATGCCTACTGTTGTATTTGAAACCTACCATTCAAACTATTTGGAAGCCATGTTGTCGCTGTATAATGCTGAAACGGCGCATGAGCCCCATATTGCTGTACTTCAACCCGATCAGTTTATTGCCATTATTGAACGTAAAACCTACTTCGATCCCAGCACCGTACTGATCGCCCGTGAAGGGGCAAACGTGCTTGGCTGGGTGCATGCATGTGTCACCCCTGGCAGTGAAAGTTGGCATGATCAGGACAAACAGGCAGCGCAGATCCGCATGCTGATCTTCTCCCGCACACACCTGGATATTGGTGCGCTCCTCGTCCGTGAAGCAACGGCTCTGCTGGAGCAGCGTGGGAACACCACCCAACTCGGGATTCATGCACAGGTTGGCTACCCGTTCTATCGTGGATTGTGGATGGGCGGAGAACCAATGGGCCTAACACAAATCCCCCAAATCCAAATGGCGCTCGAAGTAGGTGGCTACAAAAATACCCAAGAGTCGATTTTTATGGTGGCAACGCTGACCGCTATCCCACAAGCGCAAGCGTCGGTGCCGATTGAACTGATTGAGGCACCTGCCACGATGCAGCACCCAACCCAACGCGAATCCTGGCTAGGTTTTCAGCCAATGCGTACACGAGCCATCCTCAATGGTGAAGAGGTGGGAAGTATTGGTTGGGTTGTGATTCCGCATGTTGCGGCCAAACTTGGTGCGCCATGTATGAACATCTGGGGGCTGGGTGTTGCTGAAGCACAGCGCCGTAAAGGCATTGCGGCTGCCCTGATTGCTAACGCACTCAGAAGCGCCTATACCCAAGGGGCGCGTTTTGCGTCGGTTGGTACCCAGCTCTGGAATGCACCAGCACATGCGACATATGCTCGCTTTGGCTTTGTCCCAGTACAGATTCTGATTGGGCGGACACGAACAACGCAGCTCTAATCGGTACGATGGGGCATTAATCGGCGCGATAGCGCTCCAATGCCTCACGATTCAGCTCGATCCCTAAGCCTGGTTTCTTGGGAAGCGGAATCGCACCATTGATCATCTGGAGCTCGTCTGCGACTAATTCTTTGCGCAGTCCGGACTCAGATAGTTCGGCGGGGAGAAACTCGATATACGGGCAGCAGGCTGTTGCAGCAGCCAGATGTGCGCTGGCGGCAATCCCAATACCACTCTTCCAGCAGTGGGGCACAATCAAGCGCCCGCGATCAGTTGCAATCTGACACACTTTGCGCGCCTCAGTAAACCCACCAACGCGTCCGATATCGGGTTGTAATACATCAACCTTCGCTCGATCAGCGAGGTCAAGAAATTCCCAGTGGGTGTTCTGCCACTCACCACTGGCGATCCGAATCGGTGAGTGCTCGGCGAGGAACGCATGTCCATCCAAATCATCCATGTCGAGTGGAGTTTCTAAGAAGTAGATATCGTAGGGTTCAAGCCAGCGCAACACCCGTAGCGCACGTTTCGGCTCGGACCATGCATACAGCACATCGACCATCAGGGTAAAGCCTGGGCCAACCGCTTCACGGCAGGCTGCTACAACTTCGACTACCGCTTCATCACGTTCATTCAAGCCATGATGAGCGTATGGCCCATTGACGGCTACTTCCAACTTGACTGCGCGATAGCCAAATTCGTTTTTAGCACGTTTGAGTTTCTCAACTAATGAACGAATATATTCATCCAATGTATGTCCAACTGGTAGGAGCGAAGCATAGGGAATGATCTCATCCTTAACCGCTCCGCCCAGTAAGGTGTGGATCGGAACACCTAAGGCCTTCCCCTTAATATCCCATAGCGCCATGTCGATAGCACCCATCGCACAGATCACTGCTCCACGGCGGCCGTTCATCTTTGATCCACTATAGAGTTGTTGCCAGAGCGTCTCCGGGCGCATCGGATCAGCACCAATCAGCTGCTCTTCGAGCCCTAACCCCATAATATGGGTACCACGAGCACGAATACATTCACGGGCAATCCAGGGATTGACATCTGTTTCACCAATCCCAACAATCCCCTCATCGGTATGAATCTCAAGCACCAGATTATCCTGTGCCGAAGAACTAGCTCCCGTATCAACATCCGGCACGATCAGAACATGGTAGTCGATTTTGGTAATCTTCATGGCCCACTCAGCTTTCAATAATCGGAAGCGATGGCGGGGCACTTGCATGGAGTGCCTCACAGCCGGTCGGTGTGACAACATACTGATCTTCGAGATCAAACCAACCCCATTGATTGGCATACATGGGTTCGCAGGAGACAATCATGCCAGGCTCCAATTCGAGGTGACAATCGGGATGGACCGAGATGCCACCACTATTGAATAAGCCATGTCCAACACGCCCGGTTAGGCGAATAGGCAACTGATACCGTGCTTCAAAGGCTGCACACGCCGCATAGATCTCGGAACAGCGCACGCCCGGACGAATGACCTGTTCCATGGCTCGAATACACTCCCAAGTGATCTGATACCAGCGCACGACTTCGCTATCAGGCTTGCCAATATGCCAGACACGATCCACATCACCCCAGTAGCCACAATAACTCACACCACTCAGGCAGCGTGCGATAGTATCACCAGGGCGAAAGACACGTTCAGTGGCAATCGCATGGAAGAGTGCTGAATCAGCGTAGCTGGGATTGCGAATATCCCATGCGCCAGTCGGGCTATAGATGTACTCGGTTGTTGGGTACTGCTTGTGAAAGGCTGTGGCCAGTTCAGTAACAAATTCGCGTTCTGTCATGCCAATGCGCGCTATTGCTGGCACTTGCGTATGAATCCACACTCCCGCTTGGCATGCATGCCGCGCCCACTCAATCTCCAATGGGGTATGGATCTGGAGCAAGCGCCTGATAATCGCTGAACCATCGACAATGTGTGCATGCGGTAGCAGCTCGTGCAAACGCAAGTAGTCATTCACGGAGATCCCTAATGTCATCCCATCGCCTAATTCAAAGCCAATTCGCGCATTGGTAAGGCCAAGTTCAGTAAACATATGCGGAATTTGCCACAAGCCCCAGATCTCGTAGCGTGGCTGTTCCTGCGGATCAATGCGCTCAACAATCGAGCGAATGGTCGAAACCCACGTCGAGCGCCGGGTTGTGTTGAAGTGTTCGCCAGCGGCAGTGGGTGGCATATACAGATAATCGCCGTCCAGCGTCAATACATACCATGTCGAACGAACCGGACAACGATCATGCCATTCATGTGGCTCGACTAGGCTGGTAAACCACGATCCAACAGTGCTGCTCGTAATGATAAGCGCATCGATGTGCTGTTCACGCATGAGCGCCCGAGCTCGTGCGACCCGGAGCTGATATTCTTCCTGCGGAATTGAATGCCCAAGATCATACGATGGCACTGTGAGCCAGTGATCATAGGCATGGGCAAGGGTCGGATACTCGTACATTGCAACTTACTCGATAATAGCACTCTCGGCTTGAAATGAGACCCCCCAAGGCCGGGGCCGGATTGGATAACGGGCAATTGCCGCTTCATTGAGTTCGATCCCTAATCCGGGTGCTGTTGGCAGCGCCAGATGCCCCTGCACAACACGCACGGGGGTTGCATCAACCACAAACTCATCCCGCCAGTGTGCCGACCAAAGATAGTCGTCGGCTGGCATTTCCTGGATGGAGAAATTAGGGATGTTAGCTACCAGATGCAGGGTTGCAGCTGTACATACCGGCCCATGTGGATTATGCGGTGCTACTCCAATATAGCGCGCTTCAGCCATTGCGGCGATCTTCTTGCATGCTAAGATGCCGCCAACAAAGATGACATCTGGCTGGATATAGCTTACGAGCTGGCGTTCCAAGATCGGCCAGAACTCATGCAGTGTAAAGACCCGTTCGCCAACAGCTAATGGAATTGGTGCTTGGCTGGCAACTTTGGCCAACATATCAATGCTATCGGGCGGGACTGGTTCTTCCATAAAATAAGGCCGTAATGGGGCTATCTCACGGGCGAGTGTGATGGCAGTATTTGGATCTAAACGGCCATGACATTCAATCAGTAATTCGATATCATCCCCGACAGCCTCGCGCACTGCCTGGATCTGTTCGATAACAAAGCGCATGTTGGCTGGGCTGAGTGTCAGAAAATTTGCTGGCAATGGATCCCATTTAAGGGCAGTCCAACCATCCGCAATTGCTTGTTGGGCTTCTTCAACTCGTTCGCTAATCGAATGGCCCGATGTCGCTTCGCTGATGTGAGTATAACAACGGATCTGGGTTCGGCACGCCCCACCAAGGAGTTGATATACTGGCACATTGAGCGCTTTACCAAGAATATCCCAGAGTGCCTGTTCGATGCCGCCGAGCGCTGCCAGAAAGGTACTTCCACGCCAGAAACTACTCTGGTAGAGGGTGCGCCAGTGGTTTTCGATCTGCAACGGATCTTTACCGACCAGATAACTCTTGATTCCCTGGAGTGCGGCGACCACAAGCTGTTCGTGGCCTGGAAGGGTTGCCTCGCCAACACCAGTTAACCCCTGATCGGTGTAGAGTTTTACAAACACCCAATCACGCCAATCAGCATCAACGACGAAGATCCGCATGTCGGTAATCTTCATTGGCAGCCCTTTCTGAACGAAAG
>JANLSE010000079.1:0-2808 GCA_031362265.1 Roseiflexaceae bacterium | reverse complement strand
TCGACGCAAAGCCCTTGATGGGGCCGATTATGCGATTTCCATGATTCAGGTTGGTGGATATAAACCAAGCACAGTTATTGATTTCGAGGTGCCAAAGAAGTACGGTCTGCGTCAGACGATTGCCGATACGCTTGGAATTGGCGGGATTATGCGTGGCCTGCGTACAATCCCGGTGCTGTTAAGCATGTGCCGCGATATGGAGGATGTCTGCCCGGATGTGACCTTCCTACAGTATGTGAACCCAATGGCGATGAACTGTTGGGCAATCAGCCGTGCGACCAAGATCAAGACTGTCGGCCTTTGCCATAGCGTCCAGGGTACATCCGAGCAACTTGCGCGCGATATTGGTGTGCCGATCGAGGAAATCAACTACATCTGTGCTGGTATCAATCATATGGCCTTCTACCTGCGTTTCGAGCGTGATGGTGTCGATCTCTACCCACTTATTCGCCAGGTGATCGCCGAGAATCGCGTGCCGGATTGGAATCTTACACGTTACGAAGTCTTCAAGCGCGTTGGCCATTTCGTCACCGAGTCTAGCGAACACTTCGCAGAATATGTACCATGGTTTATCAAGCGTGATCGACCGGATCTGCTTGAGGAATTCAATGTTCCACTTGATGAGTATATTACGCGCTGTGAAAACCAGATCGCCGGATGGCACCGTATGCGTGCCGAATTAGAGAGTGACACACCAATTGAAGTACACCGCAGCCACGAATATGGCTCCCTGATCGTCCATAGCATGGAAACGAGCCAGCCACGTGTGATCTATGGCAATGTTGCTAACCATGGCCTGATCGAAAATCTCCCGCAGGGTTGTTGTGTCGAAGTGCCAATTCTGGTTGACAAGAGTGGCCTTCAGCCAACCAAAATTGGTACACTACCACCACAGCTGGCGGCCATGATGCAAACCAATGTCAATGTTCAATCGCTTGTTGTTGAGGCAGCCCTCACCGGTAAGCGCGAGCATATTTATCACGCGGCCATGCTCGATCCGCATACGGCTGCCGAGTTGAGCCTGGATCAGATCTGGTCACTCGTTGATGATTTGATTGAAGCCCACGGTGCTATGTTGCCAGAATACCACTAAAAGCATTGAAGCCGGGTGCCCTCTGGGCGAAGCAACGAAGCAACGAAGCATAAGGCCAGTTCAATCATACCCGTTTGCTCAAAGTTAGCTTGTCTGACCGTTTCGATGCTCCATTGTTTCATTGTTTCATTGTTCATATGTACCATTCTTACCGCACTGCCCTCCAACCGTACGCACTCCCTGCTGCCTTGCTCGACCTTGATTTGCTGGATGAAAACATCCGGCAGATTGCGGGCCGAGCGAGGGATCGGCGCGTACGGATTGCCTCCAAATCTATTCGTTGCCGCAGCATACTGGAGCGCATTCTTGCATATGGCCCACCCTACGCTGGAGTTATGTGTTACAGCCCACGTGAGGCGGCATTTCTTGCGCAGCATGGCATTGATGATCTCTTGATTGGCTATCCATGGGCAAAGAGACAAGCCATCGAGGCTGTGTTGCCAGCCATACGCTCCCAGCAGTCCATCACACTCATGGTTGATGCCCCCGAACAGGTGGAAATAATCGCTTCTGTGGCAGCTAGCGCAGGTGTGGTGTTGCCGCTCTGCCTAGATATCGATATGACAGTCGACTTTCCTGGTGTGCGCTTTGGGGTTTGGCGTTCGCCGGTTCGCACTGCGGCCCAAGCACTGGATGTATATGCCGCCATCGAGCGTCACGCGCCCCATGTTCGGTTGGATGGAGTCATGGGCTATGAAGCCCAGATTGCGGGCGTTGGTGATGTAATCCATGGGAAGCCACTGCTTAGTCTGCTTGTGCGTATCCTGAAGGAACGCTCATTGCCGCTTATTGCGGCGCGGCGTGCCGAACTGGTAGGAGCATTACGGGCGCGTGGTGCAGCACTACGTTTCGTTAATGGTGGGGGTACTGGCAGCATGGAGAGTACCCGCGCCGAGGCGGTTGTTACCGAGTTGACAGTTGGCTCTGGGTTTTTTGCGCCAGGGCTATTCGACCATTATCGTAGTTTTCGGCATCAGCCCGCGCTAAGTTTTGCACTTGAAGTAGTCCGCTGCCCTGCTCCTGGTATCTATACATGCGCTAGTGGTGGGTTTATTGCATCTGGTAGTACCAGCCCCAATAAACAGCCTACCCCCTATCTGCCGCATGGCGCCCGGCTTACTTCACGCGAGGGAGCTGGTGAGGTTCAGACACCAATTCACTACACAGGCACTGAGCCAATTCATTTAGGTGACCCAATCTTCTTTAGGCATGCCAAAGCGGGTGAGGTCTGTGAGCGCTTCGATAAGCTGTTGCTGCTATCGGGCGGGGTTATTAGTGCTGAAGCTACCACTTATCGCGGTGAGCAACAGAATTTCGGGTAGGTTGTCGCCGGTTCAGGGCTAGTCGCAGATCCAGGCTCAGGGGTAGAGCCGAGTTTAGGGCCTAGCCAAGGATCGCGGACTTCAGTCCGCCCCACCCGCGGCCCCATCCTATGTTACAATCGGCGCACCTGTCAGCGAGGCATCTGTATCCCGATCATTCTTTTGCTGAGGCCGCATGCCATCAACACCCACATGGTCGAATTGGTCTGGTTCTGCAAGCTGTACACCCGCCGAGGTTCAGCGTCCTGCTAGTGAAACTGCAATTGTTGCTGCGGTGCGATCAGCAGCCACACAACGGCAAGGGTTACGTGTGGTTGGCTCAGGGCATTCATTCACACCATTAGTGGCTACTGATGGCGTACTGATCTCGCTCGACGGCTACCAAGGTATTGA
>JANLSE010000071.1:0-5499 GCA_031362265.1 Roseiflexaceae bacterium | reverse complement strand
CCCAAGGTTTGGCACACGCAGCATTTCGAGGACGCCAGCAGGAATACGCTCACGCAGTTTTTCGTAAAACTGGAGCCGCCCAGTATCAAGTAATTCCCCGATCTTCTCGGCGATTGCCTTACCAACACCAGGAATAGCGGCTAGCTCGCCACGCTCTCGATACAGCGCCAACGGCTGCGGCAGATCTGCCAAAGCCTCACTCGCCCGCCGATAGGCCTGAATACGGAAGCGATCCTCGCCTAGGATTTCCATCGTTTCGGTAATCGCGCGAAAGATATCGGCGATCTCACGGTTCGTCAGTTGCGCTGGCATGTGTTCGAGCTCGTCCTACAGCTTACCCATATGCGATTATAGCACGAAGGATTGCGAATGATAGCATTGTGGTATCATAAAGATATGACTGTCACAGACACCCGATCCCGGTTGGCTGGGTTAGTGCGGCGCATGTGGCGCCCTACGCACCGTTTTGGCATGCTCGGTGTGGCTGTACTGTTCGTGTGTATGCTCTGGTTTCTCCCAACGCAAGCACAAACACCAGCTGGGGGTGGGCCTGTCTATACAATCACGGTCGAAGGTACATTAACCACCGCAGCGATCAGTTATATTCACCGAGCCGTACAAGTCGCTGAAGCAGCCCATGCAAATGCACTTATTATTACCCTTACGAGTAATGGTGGTGTCTTACGAGAAATACGCCCGCTTGCAGCCCAGATTGTTGCGGCAGAAGTACCTGTGATTGTGTATATCGCCCCATCTGGCACGCAAGCCGGAGCGCCAGGCGCATTCTTAGCGAGCGCTGCACACCTGAGTGCCATGGCACCGCAAACCAGTTTTGGCAGCGCCTACCCATTGGCCCAAGTGGATGCGGCCTTATCTCCATCGAGTAGTGCACTGGTGGTCGATAGTATTGCCGATCAACTGCGCGATTGGAATCGCTCACGTAATCGGGATGTGGCCTGGATCGAGCAAGCGGTGCAGACAGGCGCTATTCTCACCAATGAACAGGCAATCGCAACAACCCCACCTGCCGTAAATTTTATTGCCGCAGATCAGCAACAACTTCTGACACTCCTTGATGGCCGAGTGGTGACGCTTGCCAGTGGTGTAAAGGTTCAGCTCACAACACTTGGCAAACAGCCCCAGAATATTGCACCATCATTGATCGAACAGATCTGGCAGATTCTGGCCGAACCAAATACAATCTTTGCGTTACTTGTGCTAGGAGCACTGGCGATTTACCTTGAATTTGCAGCACCTGGAACTTCCTTCTTTGCTGGGGTCGGTGTGGTGTTGCTGATCGCTGCCCTGATCGGGCTAGTGGCGTTACCCGTACAATGGTGGGCAATTGGCCTGATATTGCTTGGCCTCGCACTGATTGGGTTAGAATTTGTTGTCACAACCCATGGTGGGTTAACAATCGCAGGGCTGGTGCTACTTGGTACAGGTGGGTTAAGCTTGGTCGATCCGCTCCAGGCACCGGGTGCTGGCGTGGCACCTTGGGCAGTAATTGTTATCGTTTTTGGGCTATCGGGTGTCCTTGTTGGCGGTTTTGTGTTGGCGTTTCGTGTCCGCAGGCGCCCACCAGCTACTGGCAGTGAAGCGATCATTGGTCGGGTTGCCGAGGTTCGCCAACGGCTCGATCCACAAGGCATGGTATTCGTTGATGGCGCACTCTGGCAGGCCGTCAGTGAAGAGGGTGTCATCGAAGCGGGCGATTGGGTGCGAATCACCAGCGTTCATCGGTTACGGTTGATGGTACGGGCAGTGGAAGCAGAGTAAGCGCAAGAGCGCACAGAGCGCAAGAGCGCACAGAGCGCAAGAGCGCAAGACTAGCATGTGTGGCGGTTATACGTTATGCGTTATGCGTTATGCGCTGTGCGTTACAGTTCTTGGTTCTTCTTAAAAGGAGTTCCCAATGAGTATTGCGCCGTTTATTTTTTGTCTGGTTGTGTTGTTATTCATCGCGCTGATGGTGGCGCTCTCGGCAATCAAAATTGTTCCAGAGTATGAACGCGGTGTTGTGTTTCGGCTTGGGCGATTAATTGATTCGCGTGGCCCTGGGCTGTTCTTCCTTGTGCCGATTATTGAGCGTATGGTACGAATCGATACGCGTGTCATCACAATGGATGTACCACCTCAGGAAGTCATCACCCTCGATAATGTCACCATCAAGGTCAACGCAGTATTGTATTTTATGGTTGTCGACCCACAATTGGCAGTTGTGCGCGTGGTAGATTTTATTCGCGCGACCATGCAGATTGCCCAAACAACACTGCGCAGTGTCGTTGGGCAAGTTGAACTCGATGAGTTGCTTGCCCGTCGTGAAGCAATTAACGAACGGCTACAACATATTATCGATGAGCAGACCGAACCATGGGGCGTGAAGGTCACGATTGTTGAGGTGAAGGATGTGGAACTACCTCAAAGCATGCAGCGCGCCATGGCCAAACAAGCTGAAGCTGAACGTGAGAAGCGCGCCAAAATTATCCATGCTGAGGGTGAGGCACAAGCTTCACTGATGCTCGCAAAAGCCGCCAATGAAATCGCTCGCGAGCCGATCGCCCTCCAACTACGCTATTTACAGACCCTCACTGAGATTGCGGTTGAGAAGAACAGCACGATTGTCTTCCCACTACCAATCGACACAATCAAGGCTTTCATGGATTTACAAGGCAAAACTGAAGGTGATAATAAGCGGCCCGAGCGACCGAGTTAGCACCCATAGGAAACGTGAAGACGCAAAGTATCTAAGGGATTTCGTAGGCGAGGGCGATCATTTCCTCCAGCGTCAGCCTGCTGCCTTGCTCCCAAGCCGCGTCGAACTGTAGGGCATCGAGTTGCGTGCGGAGAGTGGCGATGGTACGCTGCTTGTCTGATAGTTGAGGTTCGTCCAGTCGCGCATGTATCTGCGCCAACAGCGTTTCAACCGCACTCAGCAAATGTGCAGCGGTTAGAAGTTGTCCTTGCGCTTGGGCGAGGCACGCCAGGCCCGAGAGTACACTCGCCATGCCACGTTTATTGCCCAACTCGCGGTAGAGAGTCAGACTTTCTTCGTAGAGCGTTCGCGCCGACGCGTAGTCCCCTTGCTTGGCTCGCACATTCGCCATGTCGTTCAGTGTTGCAGCAACGCCGCGCTTATAGCCTAACTCGCGCCGCAACGCCAAACATTCTTCGTAGAATATTCGCGCCGCTGTGTAGTTCCCTTGCAGGTTGGCTAGATTGCCCAAGGCATTCAGCGGGTAGGGGATGTCAAACGTATGCTCGGCTTCTCGGCACAGCTTGAGACATTCTTCAAGCAGCGTCTGAGCGGCCGCATATTCTCCTTGGTGATATGCCACAAGCCCTAAGCCAAACAGCGATGCGCTAATCCACTGTGTGTTTCTCAACCCACGCGCCAGTTCGAGACATTCCTTGTAGTGCGCCTGTGTGGTCGCGTACTCGCCTTGTTCGAAGGCAACCGCAGCGAGATTCCCGAGTACATAGGTAAGGCCATTTCGCCTATCTAGCTCCCGATACAGATTGTGACTCTGTTCAAGCAACGTACGGGCACTCGCAAAGTCACATTGTTGCCGTGCCAGGGATCCTGCCCGCGATAATGCCTGAGCACACCAGCCTCGCACAGCGGATGAGGCGTTCGTGCTCGCACAAACCTCACGACTCAACGCCAACGCTTGCTCCAGCCATTGGCGCCCTTCGCTCCAATACCCACGCACGTCCCAAAATTCACCCATGCCTCCGCTCAATCGCAAGGCCGCCACACTGTGGCCCTGCTCCAGCGCCCAACGCAATGCCGCCCGCACATTGTCGTGTGCGCTCTCCAGGCGTGACATCCATCCCACATGTCTGGTATACACTACTTGCGATTCCGCTGATCCTACCAGGTTGGTGAAAAAATCCAGATGGGCTGCCCGTAGATAGTTCTCCTCTCCCGATGCCAGCAGTTTCTCATGTGCGTATTGGCGGATGGTTTCGAGTAGCCGATACTGCGTGTTGTCTACGTCGCGCTCGACCAATACCAACGATTTGTCGACTAAATGCGACAGCAGGTCAGACATCGGGGCTTGGATCGGAGCACATACCCGCTCGGCCGCTTCGAACGTAAAGCGGCCAGCAAATATCGCCAAACGCCGTAATAACACGCGTTCCGCCTCCGTCAGCAGATCATAGCTCCAGTCGATTGTCGCTCGCAAGGTCTGCTGACGTGGTGGGGCAGTACGGCTGCCCAGGGTGAGTAGGCTGAACCGGTCGTCCAGGCGTGTGGCAATCTCGTGAACCGAGAGCACCCTGACGCGTGCGGCGGCGAGTTCGAGCGCAAGCGGCATGCCGTCAAGCTGCTGGCAGATCCGCAAGACAGAGGGCGCGTTCTCCTTTGTTAGCGTAAAGCTGGAATCGACTGCGTTGGCGCGCTCGATGAAGAGCTTTACCCCTTCATATTCTGGCCAGGTGTTCCACGGGCTGGTATCTTGGAGGGCTGGCACCGCGAGCGTTGACACAAGATAGACCCGCTCGCCCGTGATGTTGAGCGACTCACGGCTGGTCGCCAGGATTTTTACCTGCGGGCAGTGGCTTACTAAGGTGTCAGCAAGTTGGGCGCAGACACCGACAAGGTGTTCGCAGTTGTCGATTACAAACAAGAGCTGTTTGTTGCGTAGAACGCTTATCAACGTCTGCGACATCGACTCGCCGGGCCGCTCTTGAATGCCGAGCACTTTTGCTATGGTGTTTGGCACCAGTGATTCATCAGCGAGTCCGGCCAACTCGATCCACCAGACACCGTCTTTGAATGTGTCGATTAGGTTGGTGGCCACTTGAATAGCTAAGCGTGTTTTGCCGCTCCCGCCCACGCCTGCTAACGTCAAGAGGCGTGTTTGCCCCAGCAGCGACTTGAGGTGCGCCGTTTCGTACTGGCGTCCAACGAAGCTGCTGAGTGGGATCGGCAGGTTGGTTATTTTGGCGGCTGAGCCTGAAGGCATTGGGAGCTGATCCACCGCCAACTCGGCCCGCGCGGCTTTGAGAAACGCCGCGCACTCATCATCCGGGATCGCCAGGCAACCAGCCAAACGCACAGCCATCTCGCGCGAAGGGCGGCGCTCGTCGGTCTCAATTTTGCGGATGGTCACGACCGCGCAGCCAATCTGCTGCGCAAGCGCCTCGCGCGTCAGGTCGAGCGCCTTGCGCCGCCGCCGAATCCAGTCGCCCAATGAAGCCGAGTCGCTCATGGTGACCTCCTGGCCTAAGGTGCGGCCTCGGTGATACACCGAAGGTTAGGAGAGTATCACTGACAGTATCACCAATTGTATCACAAAGTGTCCCCACACGCGCACGCAACCGTGTTGTAATGCCATCACGCCGATGAGATGAAACGCGACGAGTCGCACAAACAGTAAGGAGACCGGGATCATGTTGAAGCTCACCATCCGCTATGCCCGCTACATCCTGTCCACCCTCGCCACCGTCGGCTTTTTAGGCCCGAATTAGGTTGCACAAACAGTAAGGAGA
>JANLSE010000062.1:0-16348 GCA_031362265.1 Roseiflexaceae bacterium | reverse complement strand
GTTATTCCAAGCTTGGAGATAGTTGGAGAGTGGGCCGAGTTCCAGCGGTGACCTGGACAGGTCGTACATATCCTGCCAAATACGCGTCGGCGCAATCAGCAGCCAAATCAGTGGCATCACAAAAAAAGCGCCAAAGAGCAGTAAGATCAGACTCCGCAGCGCATGCTCCACGCCCGTCATGTTGTTCAGCCGGATACTCCGCGTGAAGAGGCCACGCCAGATTCGAATGGTGATTAGCTGCTGTACTTTAGTGGTCGTTTGCATGCCGTACATTTCTCTTGCACGTTAGTTTTGAACAGCGATCTCGCTCGAATAGAAATTGGTGGCGCGGATGATCGCCCAAGCACAGATGACACCCAGCATAATCATCAATACCGAAATGACCGCCGCCGCCCCAAAATTACCAATGCCAAAGGCCCAGTTGTAGCTTATCAGGTTGGGCGACCATAACTTATCGATCGTGGCCGTCACCGTGCTCATCAACTGCGGCTCCGCAAAGAGTTGAACATTGCCAGCTACTACGCTCAGCAACATGAAGGCAATGTAGCGTCCAATAAGCGGCCGCTTGATCAGCCAGGCCAGCTGGATGGGATTGCAACCATCCATGATAGCAGCCTCGATCAGTTCCTCCGAGATGCCCTGCATTGCCCCGTACATCACTGCGATCCAGCCGCCTGCTCCGCCAAAGAAACCCATCACGGTGAAGATCACCGGGGCGGTATCGTTGTTGACCACTTGCTTAATATCGGTATAGCCGAGCAAGTGCAGGATGGGTCGGAACACGCTCAGATCGGGGTTGAAAGTGAACAAGAATAGCATTACCAACGGCGGTCCCACCACCGCACCAGGAACGAAATAGATCGTTCGCATCGTAAAAGCGAAACGATTAGGCCGGGCATGCAGCAACAATGCCAACAGCACCACAAAGATCAGGCCAAACGGAACCGAAAACAGCAAGAAACGCCCCACGTTTTGAAATGCCGGAAGCAGGAACGGATCCTTGAAGGCGGTAACGATATTTTTCAGGCCAGCCTGGAAAAACTGCGGCTTACTCGCCTTAAAACTGGCGAACACCAGAAGCAGAGCATACGCCGCCGGCCCCAATGAGAACATGACCATGGCCACAAGATATGGCAGCAAAAAGATGTAGGCGGGCTCGATTTTAAACCGACGTGCGGGCCGAGCGTCCGCGCCTCTCACAACCTGGGATTGGTCAACCATGCCAACCTCCTGAATGATCTGCGCTGCCGACTGACGCAGGCCAGATGCCTGCGTCAGTCGGGCTGTCGTCTTGAGTTTCCGTACAACACCAATCGAATGCAATTACGGGGCCGTAACGACCTCGTAGCCTTCCTTTTCAGCCAGATCGGTGAGCACCTTTTGCACATCAGCCAACGTCGGCTCAGTGGGCTCGCCCTTTTCTACCGCAGTCAAGAAGGGTTTGAAGCCAGCATTCAGGTCATAACGCACCACATCCGTGAATTTGGGGTGCACCATGCCTACTGCCTGCTTCATCACCTCGTACGGGCTGGAGGCATATACGTCGCTTGTCTTTAGCTTCTGCGACCAAGCCTCCGCCGCTGGGCCAAACCCTGGCATGGTGCCGACGATCTGGGTCACATCAATGTCGGTAGTCATGTACACGGCGATCGAGACTGCCAGTTTGACGTTGACAGTGTGCCTGGAGACCATCCAGGCGGCACCACCCCAGTTGCCAGTATAGGCGTTATCGTCCCCTGCCCACTTGGGTGGCAGGGCCGCTGCCAGCCGCTTGTCGTTTGTCTTGTAATATGTGCCCTTGAACACATAATCGCCGCACCATGCCGCGCAGGTCATCATCAGGATCTTGTTTTCGTTGCCTAACTTGATGTACTTGGGATCGAATGGTCCTAGCCGTGATAGGCTGCCGTTGGCAGTCATATGATCGATCATTTTGGCTACCCGTGTGCACTTAGGATCAGCAGTATTGATCACTACTTTAGCGACGCTGATCGGTTGCGCTACTGGGCAGCCGCTGGCCCACATGAAGAAGGTAGGCTCATTGTCGGCGGTACCCAACACATAGCCGGGATGCTCACGGGCGACCTGATCACCCAGGGCCTGGAATTCTTCCCATGTGGTAGGGACGGTGTAGCCGAATTTGTCCATCTGGATCTTGTCATACCACAGCAAATTCGGCGCTAAGTCATTGCGCAGGCACAGCAATTTCTTGTCCACTGAATAGCAGGGGTCAAGCGCACCGAGCACAAATTGCGAGATGATTTTTGGTTCCACCCACGGGGTCAGATCCAGTGGGAAATCGTGGGCAGCATCCGCCACCTTCTGGACGATGCTGGGCTCTGCGAAGACGACATCTGGCCAGCCACTATCAGAGTTGTTGAAGAGCAACACCTTGGAGGCAAACACACCGCGGTCGACAATTTCAAACTTCACTAGCTTGGCTTGATCTGGGTGTTTCTCGGCCCACAGATCCGCCATGGGCTTGCGGGCGGGGTCAATCCAAACCGTGATCGGCGCCTGATCGTCGTATGGGCTTACGGTAGGCTCTGGTGTGGCTGTGATCTGAATCGTCTCTGGGGTGCCCGCCACAACGCGGGTAACCTCGACTGGCACTCCAGTCACTTGGACCTGAACCGTTTGAACGACGACTTGGGGGGGAGGAGGTGAGCTGGAACAGGCACCGAGCGCAATGCCCAATACCATAGCCAGCCCAATGACCTTAAGCAGCTGTTTCATAATCCACTACTCCTTTAATACTACCAACGCTTAGTCTTACAGGGTTTGAAGCGCGCTTCAAGTAGGAAATATGCTTCTACAAACAATCTTTTGGCCGCACACCTCCTTTATCAAATTGGTATACCACTTGACCACCTGACTGTCTGGCGGTATAATATATCAATAGATAAGAGTTGTCAATTAGTGGAATTGCTATAGCTACAACTTTGGATTGTTCTCAAGGTAACTTCTAAGGATCGATTATGATAGCTGGTGATTCATCACCTACCGATATGTACGCCCCCCTTGATCGCAGCCGACTGTATGAGCAAGTCGCCAACAAGATCGAGATGATGATCGTGGCTCGCCACTATAAGCCCCAGGATCGGTTACCTTCCGAACGCGACTTGGCCGAGTCCTTCGCTGTGAGCCGCACGGTGATCCGCGAGGCCATGAAGTTGCTGGAGGCGCGTGGCCTCATCGAAATTCTCACCGGCAATGGTGTGTTTGTCAGCCAGCCTAATACCAGCATTGTCACTCGATCACTCGGCATGTACTTGCATTTGCAGGGCACAGTTCAGGATAGTGAGTTCAAAGTTCACGAACTGCGGCGCATCCTAGAGGTCGAGATTGCCGGGATTGCGGCCGAGCGTGCCACTGCAGATGAACTGGAGCAGCTACTCCAGCTCATCGAGCGCATGTCAACGGCCGACCAGCCACGCGAACAGTTGGCGATGCTCGATCTCGAGTATCACATCACATTGGCGCAGGCCACCCACAACGAGATGATCTTGATGGTCTACGAGCCAGTAATCGAATATCTGCGCCAGCAGTTGCTACTGGCCTGGCAGCGCTATGATCGCTCACCTACTGTTTTCAACCAGCAGCACCGAGTGCTGTACGAGGCTGTACGCGACCACGACCCAACCACGGCACGCGCAGCAATGACAGCACATCTTGACTACGCACGCGCGCTGCTGGATCGCTACTCGTCGACACCAAATGACATATCGGACGCGGTCAAAGGCGCATGAACGCGGATGAATGGCTCGTATCCGTTTTATCGTCACACGGAAGACCAGAATGAATCTTGATGGCGTGCGGTGGCGGCACTTGTACCGCAAGATGCTACTCATCCGCCAATTCTAAGAACGCGCGGCATATTGTACAACACTGGGATAATCAATGGCTCGCTGCACATATGTGAGCCAGAAGGCCACCGCTGCCGGTGCTTTCGCCACACTGCGGCGGGCCGATTAGGTGACATGCATCATTGTGGATCGACTACGTGAATCGACTGATGGGTATAGCATCTAAAGCCCTTTGCGATCGGTTAGTAGGTCGGGCTAGCAGTTGGCACAGCCTGTCCAATCTACTATCGATAACGAACAGGAAAGAAGGCCCAGATCATGATCTATGAAATGCGCATATACGAGGCCGTGCCAGGCAAGCTGCCAGAGCTAAACGCTCGCTTCGCCAACGCTGCACTGCCCTTGTTCGCCCGCCATGGCATTGTTGCAATTGGATTCTGGACAGCTTACATCGGACCATCCGCGAACACGCTGACCTATATATTAGCCTGGGATGATCTAGGCCAACGACAGCAACGCTGGGATGCCTTCCAAACTGACCCTGAGTGGCTGGCTGCTAAGGCAGAGTCAGAACGCCATGGAGCACTGCTGTTTCAAGCACAAAGCATCATCATGAAGCCGACCGAGTATTCACAGATGCAGTAACGGTATGTTACCGTAGGTTTGGCACATTTGTGAATCAGGCTGGTATGAGCATCGCATATACATATCAGCAGCATCCTGGATTATTGGCGATCTACCCTCGGCATCGAGCCCACGCGGGCAATCAGTGTCAGCGTGGGCTGAGTAGTGTGCCCTAAGGCAGTTCGGGCGCATGCCTGATGATACATATCACCATTATCCTCTCCGATCCCTTTAACCGCGGTTCATATTTGTGCTGCGATTGAGCGCACAAATGCAGCGGCGTCATCATATTTGGTGGCAGTCGGAAGATGTTCAAGCATAAATGGCAAATCGGGATCAAGTGGTGTTAGCGCATGGAGGAGTGCCGGATAATCCAGCGTGCCCAAGCCAGGCCGTACCTCGTCAAGATGCACAGTAAGCTGCTGACGTAGGATGGTATCTTTGGCGTGGCATGATTTGATTGCTGACCCGAACTGCACAACGCGCGCCGATCCGTTCAGCCAGATCGAGGCTACCAATACAAAACTCAATCGCTGCTGCGCGGATCGTGGGATCTGGGCTGAGCGGGTTGTTCCATACACCAACCTCTGCAATGATAATATCGGCGGCATGTGCGGCACGCGCATATGCATCAATTGTCACCTGATCGGTGCCTACTTTTACGGGGCAATAGGCCGCACAATACCCAAGCCTGCGTACTGCGGCAACCCACGCCTCAGGGCTTTCAAATTCCCCATGAATCGGCCCGCCTAATCGCATGATCTTCCCTTTCTTATACAGTGTTGCGCTGCTATTAGTGAAGTGAAACGCTAGTGATTGTATCACTTCCAGGTCCGTGTGTTAGAATGGCTTGCACGACTTGTTTGAATACAGCAAGGCAGGATCTCGTTTCCTGCATCTATCACTAACTTTATTTGCCATGATTCGTTCCCTAGCAAAATACTGGAAAACAGCCATGATGGCTGCGACCGGGTATCTTGGCGACAGCCCATTGTTTGCTATGGATTATCTGATACGACTCTTACGGGTAGTTGTGCTACTTGCCATTTGGCGCATCATTTTGGCAGGAAGAGAGTCCACCGCAGGGATGACGCTCTCAGCTGTGCTAACCTATACCCTGATCGCAGAGGTGTTTGGCCCACAATTCGCGCCACGTACCAACCTTGAGGGTGCATTCTGGGAAGGCTCGATTGTTGGCCGGATGCTTCAGCCACTGAACCTATTTGGGCAATTTACCGCTGAGGCATCCGGAAAATGGCTCTTCGAGTTCTGTGTCTTCTCGATTCCATTATTGTTACTGGCTCCATTCTTAGGCGTACAACCGCTTCCAGTGAGTCTTACAGCGGCTGGGTTCTTCGTAGTTAGTTTATTCCTTGGTATCTCCGTTGGGCTTGCGCTGGAATTTATCTTTGGCGCACTACTCGTCGTACTCCAACTACCACTCTGGGCAATGTCACAGATCCGCACTGCACTCACAACCTTACTCTCTGGCGCCTTATTGCCGCTGGCATTATTACCTCCGGCTGTAGGAAACGCCTTTGCGTGGCTGCCATTTGCGTCTATGGCATCTGCACCGCTACAAATCTATATCGGAACCGGTGATGCAGCCACCCTGATTGCGATCCAGGTAGCCTGGTCGCTGGCGCTATGGCCGTTGGCTCACTGGCTGTGGCAGATTGGGCGTGAGAGGATGGTTGCGTATGGCGGCTAAATCGATGCCCAAAGTGCAAAGAACAGGCACATTCTGGCGCATCCTACGCTTATGGAAGATGTACGCAGCCTTGGATCTGGCCTTTATTGTAGCGGATGTAAGGTTGGCATGTATTTATGTAATATCAGATGTAGTCACAAATATTGCACTTGTCACTGGCATGTTGCTCTTAGCTGAGCGGTTTGCTGGGATCGGCCCCTGGAGTCAGATTCAGGTTATCTTTATGCTTGGCTACGCAACCACAGTCAGTGGGCTATTGAACCTCTTCTTTGGCTATAACGTGCTCATGATTAGTCGGCGGATTGGCCGTGGGCAGCTCGATCATACCCTGATTCAACCCCAGCCGATTTGGATTTCACTACTCACCGAAGGTTTTGTACCATTCTCAGGTTCGGCAACATTGATACCAGGTGTTGGGCTCTTGATCTGGGCCATATCTGGCCTGGCCCTACCAATGACTATCGGATGGCTGGGAGCACTCGCCATGAATATGTTGGCCTCAATAACCATTGTCCTGGCATTTTCTTTTTTATGGGGTAGCCTGGCTTTTTGGGCACCACGTGCCGCGGAAGAGATCAGCAGTTCTGCAATCGAACTATTGAACCAACTGAAACCATTCCCACTTGATGGGCTGAGGCCCTTCTTGCTAGGTGTGCTACTGACAGTATTACCAGTTGGGTTTGTGGCATGGTCGCCCTGTCGTGCCCTGCTCGGGATCGAACAAACACCGTATGCAATCTGGATAGCGCCAATCGCTGCGATTATTTTTTCTAGCCTAACACTGATCGCCTTTCGCAAAGGAATGCTCAACTATGCGCGTACCGGCTCACAACGCTACAGTAACCTCGGACACCGCAGTTGAACTTGTTGATGTCCACAAACGCTTCCGCCAGAAACAGCGCTCCGAGCGGCTGCGCGATACCTTACGCACCATGCTGAATCCGGTTGTTCGTGAGGTTCAGGCATTGCATGGCGTGAATCTCCATATTCAGCGCGGTGAAGTTGTTGCATATGCCGGGCCAAATGGTGCTGGTAAGAGCACAACCGTTAAACTGCTCTCCGGGCTACTATCCCCCGATAGTGGCAGCGTACGCGCATTAGGAATGGATCCAGTGCGTGAGCGTGTGCGCTATGTGCAACGCATTGGTGTTGTTTTTGGCCAGCGCACCGAGCTATGGAGCGATCATCCAGTTGCGGCGAGCTTTGAATGGAAACGAGTGGTGTGGGATATTCCGCGCCAGCGCTATGAGCACATGAAAAGCTTGATGCAGGAGGTGCTCGGGCTAAAAGAATTCTTCCATAGCCTGACACGCGAACTAAGCCTTGGCCAGAAGATGCGCGCCGAACTTGGGCTGGCATTACTACACGAGCCAGAAATCCTGTTCCTGGATGAGCCGACAATTGGGCTGGATGTATTGGCGAAACGCACGATCCTGGAGTTTATTAAGCATCTCAACGAAACCCAACGAGTGACGGTCATGGTCACAAGCCACGATATGGCCGAACTGGAACAGCTTGCTGGTCGGATCGTCATGATCGATCGCGGTGAGATTGCCTTTGATGGTTCCTTCGCCCGATTACGCCAGGATGTGAGCGACCAACGCCGCTTGATATTAGAAACGACCACAATGTTGGCACCAGTACTGGATGGCGCAACACTAATCAAGAGCGAGGCCGACAGGCATGAGTATGTTTTTAATGCCACCGAGACACGGATCGCTGCGCTCCTTGAACAAGCTGCCATCCAAACACAGATTCTCGATGTCGAAACACACCGGGCACCGATTGATGAAGTCATTGCCGATATTTACCGCGCCTGGCGCAAGTGATTCTATGACAATCCGACACCAGGTGCTGGGTACTTAGTGATTACCAAATTGTATGCTCACAGGCGCTACAGCGCTGGCTAGTGGAGTGCGAATCGACCGCAACCGCCTGCCCGCTGCGCGAACAGGAGGAACTGTAACGCCAGGCCATAATCATCGAACAGCAAGCAGCAGCACTGAACGGGCTTTCCACACCATTGCTTGTTATCAGTGACACAACAGTGGTAATGCCGATTAGTGGGGCAGTTGACTCACGCCGCATACAGCAGATTATGTTGTGCTGCTGGGAGGAGTTGCGACCCGAGGTGGCGCAGACTCTCGTTGGGCTTGGTGTTAATCTCAGTGAAACCGTCACACGGGGAATCCTGCAGAGTGGCCTTGCCTTTGCTAATACCCAGTATGCACGCTAACACAGGCATATTGCAGTCACATACCTGTTTACGCTGTCTGGCTTCAAATTGATTCAGGATTGTCACCAAATCACCTATCGTACGACAGCGCGTAATACTTTCCAGATGGTATAATCGTTTATCAGCCTCTGCTGCTGGGTTGTTTCCCGAGCCCAATTGCGAACCCCCGTGATTTTGTGAAGTGATACATCTCCGCAGTGTCTACCATCTCGCGATTCCCTTAGGCTTTCGTTGATTCGGGATAGGAGTATTCTGATGGTTACACAACCCAACCTCCGTCTACTGGGTGTCTTTGCACATCCAGATGATGAAGTCTTCTGTGTTGGCGGTACCTTTGCAAAATATGTCGCCGCAGGTGCCGAGGCAATGGTGGTTTCGTTCACGCAGGGAGAAGCGGGCCAGATTCGTGATGCTAATATCGCCACACGCCGCACATTGGGTGCCACACGCGAACGCGAGCTCTATCAATCGTGCCAACAATTGGGGATACAACATGTACAGTGTTTGAACAATGGCGACGGCAAGCTCATGAGCCTTCCACACGAGGAACTGGTTCGCCAGGTAACCCAGGTCATTCGTAGGTTTCGGCCAGATGTTGTGTTTACGTTCGATGAGACCGGAGGCTATGGCCATCCCGACCATATTGCGATATGTCGAGCGACAACGACTGCCTTTAGCATGGCTGGTAATGCCAGTGCATGGGCAGACCAACTCGCGGAAGGGTTAGCATTACACCCCCCAAAACGGCTGTATCACAGCAATTTCCCACGTAATGACCGACTATTGCTGCGGTTTCTTGTACAATGGCTAACCTCGCTCGACACCCGCTTCCGTGGTACCGATGAGTTTCTGCATGGGCTGATGCTGCTTGCCGATGAATCCAGTATGCTTGGCTATGCTGCCGATCATATTAAAGTTGAATGGTACCCTTCGGGTTTCTATATCATCGAGCAGGGCGAGCCTGCTACGTCGCTCTATCTCATCCTATCGGGTAGTGTGAGTGTCGTCATTGAAGATGATCAAGGTCATTCAAATCAGGTTGTAACACTCGGCGCTGGCAGTTTTATCGGGGAACAGGGAGTAGCCTATGGCAAGCCGCGCAATGCGCATGTCATTGCGGCTACTAATGTCACATGCCTCGTCCTATCGCCTGGAGCGCCAACAAGTTTTGCTGGCCGCGGCGAACAAACCCAGCATGCCATCGCAGAAAAGCAATCGGCCTTGACCCAGATCGGCCACGTGACGACATGTATTGATGTGGGCAGTTTTGTCGACCACAAGATGTTGGCAATGGCAGCACATCGCTCACAATACCCCGTCACACCTGATATGTTCCCACGTAATCTGGTAAAAGAGATGCTGGGTCGTGAATATTTCACCCTAGTGGCGCCACCACTGCTTATGCAAACAGAATTGCTTCCAGATTAATATAGCGAAAGAGCACTACACATGCACACTATCTATAATAACGAGGCATATGCCTATAGCAACTATCCAACCAGTGATCGGGAGGCAGCTGAGCAAGCTTTCCTTCAGGCCTACCCAGCATTTGTCACGAGCACCGCGCTTGATGAGCTGCGCAAATCGGAGTATACGCGCCTCGATCAGCAGAATCAGCTCTACCTGGATTACACTGGTGGCGGGCTTTATGCAGTATCCCAGGTTCAGCAGCATTTGGAGTTTCTGAGCAACCATGTACTTGGTAACCCGCATTCACATAACCCATCATCGCTGGCAATGACCTACCATGTGGAACATGCGCGCACCTATGTCCTGGAGTACTTCAATGCCTCACCCGCTGAGTATGAGGTGGTGTTCACTCCCAATGCGAGTGGTGCGTTGAAGCTCCTTGGTGAGGCATATCCATTCGACCACGAAAGCCGCTATCTGCTTACGGCAGACAATCATAATTCTGTGAATGGTATTCGTGAGTTTGCACGCGGTAAGGGTGCCTCAGTCACCTATATCCCAGTAATCGCGCCAGAGCTGCGGCTGGATGCTGCTGCACTACGCGCGGAGCTGGATAGCCCTGCAAGCGGCAATAATCTGCTGGCATATCCAGCTCAGTCGAATTTTTCGGGCGCACAACACTCGCTGGAATGGATCGCATATGCACAGGCGAAAGGTTGGGATGTTCTGCTGGATGCCGCAGCCTTTGCACCCTCAAACCGCCTCGATCTCAGCGCCATCCACCCAGATTTCGTCACACTCTCGTTCTACAAAATCTTCGGCTATCCCACTGGTGTTGGCGCACTGATTGCCCGTAAGCAGCCGCTCGCGAAGCTCAAGCGGCCGTGGTTTGCGGGTGGCACAATCACCATCGCATCGGTGAAAGGCGATGGGTTCTTCTTTGTCGACGGGAGCGCAGCATTTGAAGATGGCACCGTCAATTACCTGAATCTACCAGCTGTTGAGATTGGGCTACGCTATATTGCTGGCATCAACATCGACACCATTCATGAACGCGTGCTCTGCCTCACAGGCTGGATAATCGGAAGCCTGCTGGCACTTCGGCATTCCAATAAGCGGCCGATGGTGATTCTGCGCGGCCCAGCAAACCTTGAGCAGCGTGGTGGTAGCATTGCATTCAATTTCTGCGACCCGGCCGGAGAGCTGCTCAATGATCGCCGGATCGAGGAGCTTGCTAATGAAGCTGGCATATCCTTGCGAACAGGCTGTTTCTGTAATCCAGGGGCGGGCGAAATCGCCCATGGGCTCACTGTCAGCGACATGCGAGCTGTGTTTGATACTGGCCGACCGCTCTCATTTATGGAGCTGTATGAGGTTATGCAATCGAGTGGCAAAGGGCTAAGCGCTATTCGCATTTCGATTGGGCTTGTAACAACCTTCGCAGATGCCTATCGCTTTCTGCAGTTTGCCACCCGCTTCCGCGATCAGACAGCAGCAGCGGTCGGAGCCGCGCGTTTCACCGATCACGCGCATCAATCAGATGCGGCATAGAATCAAACATTGTAGGTCTCATGCTACGCAGTGGCAACAAAGGTTGCCTCTTTGCATTAAACCTATTGAGGCCAAAGTTCAGTAATTGCCCTTGTTCGTATAGAGGCATTGTGTACTCGTACATGTGGGCCTACATCAGCATATGGCCCAGATTATGCACATTAGCACTCGTCGCGTCAGGCGAATCCACATATATCAACCACACGCCCAATCGGCGTAGAAGCGCGGCTGACATTGGGCTAAAGCCGCTCAAGCGGAGTGTTTCCTCCCACCGTTGAATCTGGTGGAAGGAAACATCTAAAGGATTTTCTTTATGAAGGGCGAAGTTGGTTATACTGGGGTGGACACAATCTTACTGCCACACGAATTGCATAAGCAAGTGTCGAGCAGAAACATTGTAGTCTCCACACAACCTGGCTTACCTACATTCAGGAGGCGCAGATTCCCTATGGAGGCACATCCGCAGGTGCAGCAATTGCCGCGCAACACGAGATTGTGGGTGGCTGGCAGGTAACCCACAATGCCGTAACACGGGCAATGATATTCCAGGGGGCAAGGTCATGCCTATCGTGTTTGGCGGAACAGCCAAGCACTTATACATATATCAATCCATACCGCAGCAGATATCATACCGATCCATCAACTCGTCTCATGGAGGTAGTTTGCCCTACCATTTAGCCTTACCAGTAGGAGAACACGATGCCAACTGCTCACACTGAAACACGAACCTACCAGCATATTCAGGTAGAACAGAGTGACCGAATCGCCTATGTGACAATGAACCGCCCTGCGCGCCGCAATGCGCTCTCGCTAGAACACATGCAGGAACTGATTGCGGCATTTCATGTATTAGGCGAGGCGCGCGAGGCGGCTGTCATTATCCTGCGTAGCAATGGGCTTGTCTTCTGTTCTGGCCATGATCTGAATGAAATGACCGGACAAACACCGGCATTCTATCAGCACCTCTTTATGGTATGTACGCAACTCATGCAGATCATTCAGGCCATTCCACAACCAGTCATCGCTCAGGTACAGGGGATCGCCACCGCGGCTGGATGCCAACTTGTGGCAACATGTGATCTTGTTGTTGCTGCAGAAGAAGCACGCTTCGCAACGCCTGGCGTGAAAATTGGCCTATTTTGTTCCACACCAATGGTTGCCCTCAGTCGAGTAGTTTCCGCCAAGAAATCCATGGAGATGTTGCTCACAGGTGAGTTCATTTCGGCGCAAGAAGCGAAAGCAGAAGGGCTTGTGAACCGGGTGGTACCAGCAGCCGAATTAACCAATGCAACCCTGGCACTGGCTACCCATATTGCAAATGCAAGCGCCACTGTCGTTGGCATCGGCAAACAGGCCTTTTACCATCAGATTGCGCTACCACAGGATCAAGCCTATGCCTATGCCATGGAAGTAATGGCAGCGAATGCCGCACTTGGCGATGCCCAAGAGGGTATCTGTGCCTTCCTGGAGAAGCGCGCACCCAAATGGGGTAAGGCAGTATGAACTTTTAACGCAAAGACGCAAAGACGCAAAGACGCAAGAATCATAACACACCGCGCCTTTGCGTCCTTACGCTTAATAACCCTACGCCACTTGCACCGCATCTGCTTGCTGTAAGCCCAGTTCGGCAACGCTCTGCTGGCGCATGAGGTATTTCTGGATTTTGCCAGTTACTGTCATTGGGAAGGCGTCCACAAACTTAACATAGCGCGGAATCTTATAGTGCGCGATCTGGCCTCTACAATAATCACGGATCTCATCAATGGTTGCAGTCTGGCCTTTGGTGAGCCGCACCCATGCCATGATTTCCTCACCATATTTTTCATCCGGTACCCCAATCACCTGAACATCCTGAATCTTGGGGTGTGCGTAGAGAAATTCCTCGATCTCACGTGGGTAGACATTCTCGCCACCACGAATAATCATATCCTTGATCCGCCCAACGATATTGATATACCCCTCATCATCCATCACGGCCAGATCACCAGTATGCATCCAGCGGCCTGCATCAATCGCTGACGCAGTAGCTTCCGTGTTATTCCAATACCCAAGCATCACGCTATAGCCACGTGTACACAATTCACCTGTTACACCGCACGGTACCACGGCGCCAGTTTCTGGCTGCACAATCTTCACCTCAACATGCGGGTGAATCTGGCCAACCGTACCGACCTGCTTTGCCAGTGGCGTACCAATACGTGTTTGAGTACTGACTGGACTAGTTTCTGTCATACCATAGCAAATTTCAACAGCGTGCATATTCATCACAGATTGCACCTTCTTCATCACTTCGACAGGGCAGGGCGAGCCAGCCATCACACCTGTACGTAAGCTACTAAGATCGAAGGAGGCGAACTCAGGAAGGTTCAATTCAGCAATAAACATGGTTGGAACGCCATACAGTGCGGTAGCACGTTCAGCTTGTACAGCTTCCAGCACCGCCTTCGCATCAAACCCAGCGCTGGCATAGATCATGGTTGCGCCATGCGTTACACACCCCAAATTCCCCATCACCATCCCAAAGCAGTGGTACAGCGGCACCGGTATCACCAATCGATCCTGATCGCTAAACGCCATGAGTTCGGCAACAAAATAGCCATTATTAAGAATATTATGATGACTAAGGGTTGCGCCTTTAGGGTAGCCGGTTGTGCCACTGGTATATTGAATGTTAATTGGATCATCAAACTGCTGCAGCGCCTGCTGTTCAGCTAATTGGTCGGACGTCACCCGAGCGGCCATCGCCATGAACTCACCCCATGTTAGCATCCCAGCAGTTGGCTCCTCACTCAATCGAATGATCGCCTTTAATGAGGAATTGCCGCGCGTACCAGCGGGCATATTGCGTAGTTCGGGGAGCAATTCATACAGCATAGCGGTGTAATCGGAACTGCGGAATTGAGCGGCGGTGATAAGGTAGCTGCAGCCGGATTGACTTAGCGCATACTGCACTTCGTGAACCCGATAGGCAGGGTTGATATTCACCAGGATCGCGCCAATTTTGCTGGTAGCAAACTGGGTAATCGTCCATTCAGCGCAATTTGGCGCCCAGATCCCAACTCGGTCGCCTTTCTGTACTCCTAGTGCAAGAAGTGCCTGCGCGCAGGTATCAACCTGCTCTTTAAGCTGGGCATAGGTATAACGTAACCCTTGATGGCGGGCAACAAGTGCCTCGTTCGCCGGATATTGCGCTACAGTGCGATCAAACAGATCACCAATTGTCATCCCCAACAACGGCTTCTCACTTGTGCCGCTCACATAACTCCACGCAGTTCCTGTCATAGCATGACTCCTCTACACAAGGCGCTGCATCCTGTGGCTCCGCAATGCGCAGGCACCACATCGGGCCGCTTGCAACAGTAAAATTGTAGCACTTCTTGTCACGCTGCTTGTATCACTTGGTGCTGTTCTTACCCAATGAGATCGTGTGTGATATACCCAAGGCCAAGGCGCTTGGGCTTCTTGTCTCATCGACTCGTGCCAACCATTCCGATTGGACTTACCGGGTCTCCACAAGCGTTTTGCGTTTCGGCATATCCTGCCGCAACGAGGTGTTCAAACAGGCGCAAGCCTTCCCGGTCGATGTTGCATGCGGCATTCAGATCACGATTATGCTGGACGCCACAGCGACATGTCCATACGCGATCCGCAAGGGTCAGATTAGCATTGACCAATCCGCATGCGCCGCAGGTTCTGGAGGAAGGAAAAAAGCGCCCAATGGCAATCAGGTGAGCATTGTTCCGATCCGTCTTGTATTCCAGCATCGAACGGAACATGCCCCAACCGGCATCAAGCACGCTCTTGGACAGCTTGGTTTTCGCAAGCCCACGAACGTGCAAATCTTCGATTGAAATGAGGTCGTTATAACGCACCAGATGGGTGCTCAGTTTGTGCAAGAAGTCGTTGCGCTGGTTGCGGGTCTTCTGATGCAACCGCGCAACCGCGACCCGCGCCTTGTTCCGATTGCGACTGCCTTTGACCTTGCGGCTGAGGGCCTGTTGCACCCGTCGCAGTTTGCGGGTCTGGGTACGATACCAGCGTGGGTTGTCGATTGTTTCGCCACTCGAAAGCACCGCCAACGACTTCAAGCCCACGTCGATACCGATATGGGTCTGAACCGGTTGTTGCGTGCGTGGCGCGATGTGCTGCTCCACAACCAAGCTGATGTACCAATGGCCGCTCGCTTCTTGCTTGAATGTCGCGCCCTTCGTGATGCCTTCCAGCGGTCGATGCACCACCACCTTCAGCATGCCGATCTTGGGCACCGAAACGAACGTACCGTCGAGCACCACGCGTTGTGGGATACGAAAGCGTGGGGTGTCCGTTTTGCGCGACTTGAACTTGGGAAAGCCTTTGTTCTGCTCGCCTTTGCGGATACGTCGAAAAAAGTGCTGATACGCACGCTCCAGATCGCGCAATGCCTGCTGCAACGATTGACTATCCATCTCGCGCAACCATGCCGTTTCAGGCTGCTGTTTCAGGTGGGTGAGTTCGATGCACAGCGGATTGAAGCCAAGTGTTTTGCCCGTCTGCTGGAAGTGTTCGCGTTTGCGGTTCAACGCCCAATTCCAAACGAAGCGACGTGCGCCCGCGAACTGGTTCAGCACGATGCGTTGCTTGGCAGTCGGGTCAAGTCGGTAGCGATAGGTTATCTGAATGGTTCGCAGCATGGATTGAGTATACCAGAAAACACGTTCTATTGCAAGCGATCTAGCGCATTAGGACGCCATATAGAATAGGAATGTCAGATGCATAATGAACGACGAAAGCGGCTGAAGCAAGTGAAGGGCTTATATCCGGGTACCCTTTGGGTGTCTGAAGCTGGTGGGTTTTACGCCCTATCCCATAAATGATGCAGTACCCTCTGCATTCCAGGCACACCTGGAGTAGTACGTCCCTTTTGGAGTAGATTGTATGGCACTCAGCACAACCCAGCGCCAATTCTTACGGCGCAGCGCCCATGCATTGCGGGCCACCATTCAGATCGGGAAGCAAGGCGTTACGCAGCCG
>JANLSE010000034.1:0-10778 GCA_031362265.1 Roseiflexaceae bacterium | reverse complement strand
GTCGCGCACGCTCTCGGGCGTCGCCAACGCGCTGACGACGCTGCTTCAGTTTTCCTCGATCATGGGCGTGGTACAGGATCTGCCAACGGGACATTTACATTCGCTGGCCTAAAGCCAAAGCTCATTGCGAGTTGCTGGCTCTCGGTGGTGAGCAGGAAGTTATAGAATGCGTCTGCGGCCTGGCGTTCCTCGTTGGTGGCAGATGCCATCACAATAAATGGGTTATCATGCCAGAACGTACCCTCACGTGGGTAGATTGCAACCAATGGAACCGGTGGTGCCTTGTTCTTATTGAAATCAATCAGCGTAATCTCCTCCATTGGGAAAGCGGAGATATAGCTCATGCCAAATTTCTGCATATTGTCGCTGAATACAAGTGTGTTATAGCCATAGTGCTTGATACCCTTGCCAAGATCACGAATGAACTTTTGGCTGGTTGGGTTCTGCACATCGGCAACCGTCAAATCGCGCTGCTTGCCAGTTGCGGCATAGAACTCAGCTAAGAGTGTTGAGAGCGCTGTGGTGCTGATCTCAGGATCGGTATGGCCCCAGGTAAAACGCCCCCACTCTGGGTGGCCATAACTGCCCCAGCCCTGTGGATCGTTAATGAGTTTGAGCATATCGCCCCAGCCGATTGGCTTATTCGGCCACCCTAATGCTTCGGCCATGGGCTTCCACATTGAGATCACAACTGGTGTGAGCACCAGCGACTGGTTTGAGATTGCGATATTTGAGTTGCCAGTTTCGCTCTTCAACACCTCAAGCCATGTTGAGGCGGAAGGCGACCAGACGGTTGGCTTGAGTGCCCCAGTTTTTATTTCGGTGCGCGCCGCGCCACTCGATTTGTTGACACCTTCAACAAAGGCGATTTGGCTTCCGATTTTGGTATTCGTCTTATTGAATGCAGCGATTCGATCCTTTAACCAGGCATCCTTTTCTGGGCTATAGGCAATCGTGATTTTGACCGCATTCAATGGCGCTTGCGGTGTTCCATTCGCATCTGTCCCACCGCCAAGCGCACCACAGGCGGATATTATCGGGATAAGAAGCAGGAACAAGAGGAAGGCGGACAGTTTACGCATTGGTGTGACTCCCTCGTTTGATTGAATCTGAGGCTGTGCGCAGCATGCGCACACTATTGTACAATACTTACAGAATGGAAGTGAGAAGCGGAGTACTGATGATCCACAGAATGAATATATTCGATACTCCAGTTTAACATCCATAGAACGAACGTATGCAATGAATCTTATTTGTGGTTCGCTTATCGTAGGTTATGTATGACAATTCCCCATATACCGATCCCCGCGTATCTTGATACCGATTTAGATCTTGTTGAGCACATGATTACTGAGCGTGTGCGTGGCCGCGCAATTGTGGCGCAAATTGCCACCGCACATACGACGCGAGATGCGGCGCGCCGGTTGCGGATCGCGCTTGTTTTGCTTTCGGCTCAGGCTGGTAGCTACCAATTTGAACGCACCTCACATGCAGCAACAGCAATTGGCCTGATTACGACCGCTTCCAGTTTACATGGCGGGCTTGTCGACCCAGCGGCCCGCCGATCGGAGACAGTGACTGCCTGGCCAGGTATGAATGCGAATGTACCGCTCATGGTTGGCGATTATCTCTTTGCATTAGCCGCAGCGGAGATGGCACTTGCCCCCGATTCGCGTATCATCGCCTACTACTCACGTAGTGTGATGGCCTTTTGTGAAGCAACACTGGCACCGGTTCGTGGCCCCACAGCACACGAGGCGTTGGCTCAGTATACTGAGGGTGTTGCTCGCAGCACTGCAACCCTGATCGAATCTGCTTGCCGAGCAGGCGCTGTATGTGGCGGGCTCATTCCCGATCAGATCGATGCGCTCGGGCGCTATGGCTATGCATTAGGCCATGCGTTGGCTATTTTCGACGATCTTCAGAATCTGGAATACCTCCTTCAGACTGACATCATCCCGCTACCCTTGATCTACGCAGCCGAAGCGACAGGGTCGCAGATTCCAGCACTGATTGCTCAATTCCACACGAATCTGATTGCGGAGGTACGCCGCACTGGCGGAATTGAGCGCGCCTTACAGGATGCTCAGCAGTACCTTATCGAGGCACAATCGCATCTGAATGCAATTGTGGATGGGCCAGCACGTAACGCATTATTAGCTGTAGCGAGTTATTTTACCGATTGATAACGATTCTGTCCTGCTTCAGATTCTAAATCGTTTACCTCTATACCTCTTTCTGTTGGTATGCTTGCTAGCGTCTTCGTACTATATGTGTACGGAGGCGCTCATTTGTGTCAACTGAAGAATCGAATAGTTCAGGAAACAATCATGTCATCACGCTCATCTTCATCCTGGCTGAAGAATCATCGTATCTCAACAGCCATGTTCCTTGCGCTGTTTCTGCTTAGCCTGTTTGCTACTGTTCAGGATGTAGCTGCGGCACCAGCACCCAACGTGCCTGGATTGGGTGGCCAGAGTGTGATGCTTGGCGATCCTGCCTCATTTAGTTTCAATTTCTCCAACACCAGTGGTATTGATACAGGATATAGCCCATTTATTGATGTTTTTGTTGACACAACTGGGACAGATGGAACTGATCCCGTTCTTCCACCACCACAAGTTGATGATGGCTTGGGCGTCCCAAGTGTGACAGCCTCAGGTGTTCCGCTTAGCCTTGTGGGTGGTGCTATTCCGATCCTGATTGCTGGCGGTACCTATGTGCACCCGGTTACTGGTGATACTCGCACCGTGCCAGCTGGATTTGGCACTGGCGATACGATCTATGTGTATAAACTTCCTTTTGGTAGCTTTACCCCTGGCCAGGTCAGCCTTATTACGGTGAGCATTCCCACCAGCAATCTCGCGGATGTTGGCACTGCCATGCCGGTCGCAATCATTCCTGGGTTCCGTGATGATGATCCGCTGTTTCGCACATCCGACGATCCAACGCAGGAGCAAGCATCATTCTATGGTGCGACATCAGCTGGTACGGTCACCCCGGAACTATGGGAATTACACAAAATCTACCTTGGCCCAGAAAATGAAACCGCAACTGGCCCAAACTATCCGCGCCAATATCGGCTCGATGTCGATATCGCGACTGGCCAGACAATCACAAATCTTGATATCACCGATCTGCTGCCGCCATCCATGGATTATATTCAGGAGATCGATACTCAGATCCATGGCGCATCTGTGGCGACAACCGCGCTTAGTACGCCTGGTGTAGGGCCTGGTGGCACACTCTCGCGTCGCTTTGCTAGTGTAACAGGTACGAATTCGACACAGGATGCATCGCTGATTTTTGAATTCTATGTGCCACGTGATACATCTGCCCCAGTTAGCGCAACCGTCGCTCAGGGCACCGATAGCACAACTGGCACAAATACCGCTGGTGCAGTTGGCGTCTGGGACGACCCACTCGACTCGCGTGATGGCATTAATATCCCAGTCTCGATTGGCCCACCACCTACGAGTGGCCCGCATATCTTGGAACAGCAATCGCTAGCGATTCAGAAAAGTGTTGCGGCGATTGATCCGACCACAGGAGCCGTGATTGCATCGGGTAATCCTATTCAGCCAGGCCAAACCCTGCTGCGCTACACGATCAATTTCCAGGTTTCTGATTATTTTGCGCTGCAGAACGTTATTATTCGCGATGTACTCAGCGATGGCCAGCGCCTGTTTATTGGCAGTACTGCTGGCGTGGCAAGCACCTTCCCAACCCTCTCCGTCAATAATGCCTATATTCGTGGTGCCGTGGGTAGCCGCCAGAATACCAGTGGTGTATTTGCAGGAACTGGCACAATCAACTACCAACGCCGCTTCAATGATCAGGCAAGTTTGCCCTCCTCGACACTCTCCGACCCAGTTGGCTACCCGCCAAATGGCCCGGCCAGTGCAGTCTTCTCAAATCTGGCAGCTGCTCCATCTGCACTTGGAACAACCTTTCTTCAGTTTAATATCTCACAAGCATTGATTGCACGCCTGGGGGCAAATGCTGGCCGCCTGGTTGGTGGTGAGATCAGTAATGCTGGTGTCGGCCCAGCCAATAATGTCTTTGGGAGCCAGCAGTTTGGCGCAACCCAGGGTACGCTTGTATTTTATGCACTCGTTAGCGAAGATTTTAGTGATAACTTCCCTTCCTCGGATCGTTCGGTCGACCAAGGCGATGTTCTTAGCAACTCGATTGATGATCCAACAAATGGTATTCGTGATGGAATCCTGGCCGATCAGATTTCGGCCGCCACAATTAATGCGGCGTCACCAACCGTCATTGGTACCGCGAGCGACGACAGCGGCGCCAGCGTGAGTATTCCGTATGGTGTTCGCTCTAAGACAATCACCCATGTGAATGGGGCTGCAATACCACCAGTTGGGCCAACCGAGATTGCGACAACCGTACAGCCTGGCGACCGAGTAACCTATAAGCTCACATATACATTGCCAATTAACTCATATGAGCTTCTGACGATCACCGACTTCCCACCACTTCCAACAATGGCGGTTGGCTCTAGTACACTATACAATTTCGAGACAGGCGCACCATCCTTCGATCCCTACTCAGTTGCAATTGCTCCCGACGACACATTTTTTGCTATGGTTGGCTTCGTGGGCACGACTGTCCAGGCCGCCACGACGGGTGTGCTTGCCGGTGCAACCTACAATCCCACGGGCGGGGCTGCCACTAATGGCGCTTTTAGCACCGCACCTGTAACCATTGATGGTGTGGCATTGGCAGCTGGTAATCTGGTATTGGTCAAAGATCAGGCTGATGCGCGCCAAAATGGAATCTACCAGGTTGTTTCCGCCGGTAATTGGCAGCGCGCTGCGGTGATGGATGCGACCGATGAGGTTGGCAATACATTTGTGATCCCGGTTGCAGCTGGCATTGTCAACACTGGCAACGAATTTGTTCAGGTCAATAACGAATTTATTGACTTTAACAGTCCTACCCCGGTAAATGGCAATATCGTGATTCAGCCGTTTATCTCAACCAATTCGACACTCAATGAAATTCGCATTCAGTTTGGTAATCGCCAGGATACGCTGCTGCGCCGTTCATCAGTTGTTTCTCTCTATGTCACACTGCCAGTTGGCTCGGATCCATTCTCAGCCGATCTATTCTTAACCAACCAACTGCGGGTGAATGAGGACTCGACCAATGCTGGTTCGACAACTGTAGAAGATCTGCGGCGCTTCGAGCTTGTTGCGCCAAAGGTTGAAATTCAGAAGGGTGTGCTTGGCACAAATACCACTGGCTTTGCGTTGGGTGGAATCACATATGCTGCGCCAAGCGCCGCTTCTAGTTTTAGTGGGGGCCTGATCTTCACCAATGGGCAACTTGCTGCGCTTGGCGCTTCCAATATTAATGACCGTACGATTGCTGCACATAATATTGATGCTGGCGACGAAGTGCGCTATGGAGTTGCGATTCGCAATACCGGCCGTGGCGATGCCTATGATCTGGTAATGTCCGACACCATTCCAACCAACTATCTACACCCTGCCACCGCTGCCGCATTTGCCTCAGGCGTGAACCTTACCGTCCGCCATGGTGATGGTTCGCTTATCACCGATAGCCAACTCGTAGATGGTTTTGTGCGCGCCGCGACAACTGCTTCGCTTACCCCAGCTTGGGTCTTCAGTGCTGGTGGGCAGTTCGATCTCGCAGGTGCAACATCGGTTACTATTGATGGCACAATTCTCTTCAATAATGATCTTGTGCTGGTTCATAATCAAGCCACCGCTGCCGAAAATGGTGTCTATCAATTGAGCTATGTCGATACTGCCATTGATGTCGATACCTCGCCAGATAGCGCCCGATTGACACGCGTTGCCTTCTTTGATAATGCTGCTGAGTGGCTCGTAAACTACCGCATTGCTGTCCATGGCGGTACAATCAATCGCAATAAGTATTTCACAAATAATGGGGCTGGTGTGCCTGGCCCATGGACCGATAATGGCATTGTTGGTGGTGGTGTCAACCCACAAGGGGGGTACTATTACACCTATGATGTGGCAAGCGGTGCCTTTCAGGTCTCGCTCACCGATAGCTACACGGCGGGCAATGTTGGTGGCGCAGCTCAGGATGGCCGCAGTGGTGGGCTGAGCCGTAGCCAGCAAACAACCGGTTATGATACGGATGATCTGCCAATACTGACGCCAATTACCAATGGCTCGAATGTTGCACTGATTACCTACGATTTGGTGCTGGCCGACACAACTACGAATAACTTGCTGGCACCAACTCCTGTCACCCCAAATCAGACGATTATCAACACCGCGAGTGTAACTAGCTACTCAAATGCTGATGGTGGCCGCGATGTGACCAATCCAGTCGTGATTGCTAGTGCAATAGATCCAACTGATTCAGCCTCAGTGATAACGCGCCTGCCATTGGAGAGCAAGACACTCGTTAGCACCGAGGTAGGCGTACCTGGCAATAACAACACTGGTGGAGCAGGCGCTCAGGCTACAATCGGTGAGTTGCTAACCTATCAGGTAACAATCACGCTCCCTGAGGGCCGTACTCCCAATGCAACAATCGTTGATACGCTTGCTGCTGGCCTGGCATTTGTGGATGTCACCAATGTTTCAACTTCCGCAGGGTTGACAGTTGCTACTCCTCCTACAGTAAGTTCATCTCCGGCGAATACCGCAATCACGCCAGCGGGGACAGGCAATATCATCACATGGAATTTGGGCAATATTGATAATGCCAATACGAATAATGCTGTCGCAGAGACATTAACCATCACCTACCGCGCGATTGTGCTGAATACTGCCGCCAATCAAGCTGGCCAGACGCGCAATAATTCCGCGCAGTTCGCCTGGACCACGACGCCATTTACACTTCCAGCTGTTTCAGCGGGGCAATCCACCAATAACCTTGGGGTGCTTACCGGCACTGCTACGCCAATCACGATTGTTGAGCCAACCCTTAGTGTGCTCAAGGATGTCGCCAATATCAGTAATGGCGAAACATTTCCGGTCGCCCCTGGCACGCCTCAATCGACTCGTGCAGACGCGGGCGATAATGTACAGTATCGGGTAACAATCGCGAATGCGGCACCAGCCAGTAATACAACTGCATTTGACCTGATCTTGAGTGATCCATTGCCTGCCAGTTTCTTCACTGGTGCATTGAGTATTGCATCTGTGAACCAGAGTGGCACGGGGTCGATCTTACGCAATGGTGTGGCTGCGACTCTTACCAGCGCCGATTTCCAGATTAGTGCTGGCACGTTACAGGTGGCAGCGGGTGTCAATATCGACATGCAGCCCGATACCACACTAACAGTTGTGGTTCAGTTGAATACCTTTACGGGCGCAACAAGCCAATTGGTCGATAATATCGCCGATGTGCGCTGGTCGAGTCTTGATGGAGCCCCAGGTACACGCTCAATTCATAACACAAACAGCACCGAGCGCACTGGCGCTGATGGTTTGTTGGGTGGTGGTACGCTCAATGATTATCGCGTAACGAACAACGCGGTGATCGAGTCACCTCCAGTGATTCGCAAGATTCTTGTTACAACATCGGAAGCAACTACGCCCGGAAGTACTGTTGCGATTGGTGAGATCGCACGCTATCGGCTGATTGCTACTGTCCCTGAGGGTGTATCGAATAATTTCCAGATGCAGGATTTCCTGCCAGTTGGCATGTCGTTCCTGAATGATGGCTCGGCGCGCTGGGCATTTGTCTCGAATGGTGGCAATGTCATTGCCTCTAACGCCGCTACCAATGTCACTGGCCTGGGCACACCAACCCCTGGAACGGGTGGCGTTGATGGCACTGAGTTAACGATCGGCGCGCTCACATCGGCTTCCGTAATTGGAATCTTCAACGACAATAATATTGCTATTAATGCAACTGGCCTTGGTACAGGTGATGCTGCCCCGGCCTACGCTGATGGCACCGATGTCTTCTTCCGTGTTGGCAACCTGACTAATACCGATAACGACACCAATGTCGAATATGTTGTGGTTGAGTTTAATGCGTTGGTACGCAACCAAACTGCAAATCAATCGGGTGTTGCGCTCGACAATCGCTTCACCATGTTGGTCGATACTAATGGTGGAGCACCCGGTTATGTAGATGTTGTTGATGATGTCAATGGCGATGGCACAGGTGCGAATGAAGCAACTATTCTGGCGAATGACCCAGCCAATGATGGGAGTGGCACCCCGGCAAACTCATCAGCGGTGCGTATTGTTATTGCTGAGCCACAGATCAATAACCTCAGTAAGACCGTGACAGGCGCTGCACCACGCGATGCTGGTGATGCTTTTACTTATCGGCTAGAATATTCCAATAACGTCGCACACCCGATTGCCTACGAAGCTACTGTACGAGCTGGAACCACCGCAAACCTTGGCTCGGGTTTTGCTGCCAACCAGATTACCGGTGTCAATGCTCCGGCTGGGGTGCTCACAATCGATGGGGTTACGCTGGCATTGGGTGATCGCATCCTGGTGAAGAACCAGACAACCAATCTCCAAAATGGTATCTATGAATTTATTGCGGTCGATCCGGTTGCAGGAACGGCGACATTACGGCGGACAAGCGATTTCGATACCTCAGCTGAGGTACACTTCGATTATCGCGCACGCATCCTGGCTGGCACAACCAACATCAATCGCGTGTATCAGGTCAACACAACGGCTGCATTCACGCTTAATACCACGGGCTTGGGGTGGACACAGGTCACAAGCAATAACGCCGTGCGTGTCGCTAGCACGGGTAATGTCACTATTGCCGCTCCAGGGGCGGCCATCGACGGGGTGGCTCTGGCTGTTGGTGATCGAGTTCTGCTCAAAGATCAAACGACCGCAAGCCAAAATGGTATTTATACCTTCAATGGCGCTGCTTCCGCGCTGACACGTGCACTGGATTTCAATCAGGCTCAAGAACTCCCTGTGGGCTTGCAGGTGCGTGCAACTGCCGGAACGGTCAATAGCGGCCTCACCTTCGCCCAGTACCAGACGGTCGTCGTAATTGGTGCATCTGCGGTGGGCTTCCTTGCTACCGCCGAAATCCCAGCCTATGATGTAACGCTCAGTGATCCACTGCCAGCCAATACGCTGTTCCAGAGCATCACGATCAATACGCCCTATGGTAGTGTGACAACCACAACCGGCGGCACATTCAATCTGCCATACTCATTCAATGCGGGTGCGGTTGCTGGCACCGCAGTATTGAACGTCACTGTCCCAGCGGTTGGCACATCTGGCACGATCAGTGCTGTTCTTAGTGAGCTACGGCCAGAGAATGTATTAGCGACTTACGCACCTGCCCCGCCGCGTACAAATGTCCAGTTGGATGTAAGCGTGATCACCGCAGCGGCAGTCACGCCATTCAGTGAGTTACTCAACCAGGCAACCCTCCGCTACACTAGCCTGACTGGTGCTACTGGTACTGCACTCAGTGGTTCAACCACTCCTGGCGTGTCTGGGAGCGCAACCGGCGAGCGCAATGGACAGGATGTGGTTGCGCCAACCGATAATACGCCGCCAGTCTATTCGGCTCAACTGAACAACTATTCTATTGGGGTTCAGCATAGCCTACATTTGATCCCACTTGTGCCAACCAAGACAATGGTCGCAACAAGCGAGAGCAGCACGAGTGGTACTGATGTAGTGATCGGTCAGATTGTGCGCTACCGCCTGGCGATTCGTGTGTCAGAAGGCACGAATACGGCACTGAGCGCCATCGATACACTGCCTGCAGGGTTGCAATTTATTCCTGGAAGCACCGTTAAGCTTGCCTTGATTGGTGAGGGCGGCGTGTCGTCAAGTGTGGTTGCGATTGGCAATGCAGGTGGGAATACTGCCGCAGCACCTGCTATTCTGGATCCGACGACCGCCTTCACACTCCCCGCAGCACAGATCGCAACCGTTGGCCAGCAGGTCACCTTCAGCCTGGGTGATATCATCAATACCGATAGTGATATAGGCAATGAGTTTGCGATCCTGGAGTTCAATGCGATTGTACAGAATATTGTTGGCAATCAGGCTGGCACTATTCGTAATAATGGCTTTACCGCTAATCAGAATGGCACCCAATATATCTCATCGGCCATCCCGGTAACGGTGCGTGAGCCGGTAGTCACGATCGATAAACAGGCGATCATCTCAACCGGTAGTGTTGTAACCTATCGTGTGACACTAACTAACTCCGCGGTTGCTGGCACCGCAACCGCATTCAACACCCGCGCACTAGACGTGCTTGATGGCGTTAATCTCTCGCTGGTGGGCGCTAGCGTGAGCGCGGTCTCCTTTACGGGTGGTGCAACTGGATCTACCAATGCCAGCGCTGGCAATAGTGTTGACATCACGATCGATAGCATGCCGACTGGCTCAACTGCGAGCTTCACCTACCAAGCGAATGTGCTCACAACACCAACATTATTGGTAACTCTGAATAACACGGCCAACGCCACATATACTAGCCTGCCGGGCACAAATGGCACGGCCGGTAATCCAACTGGTGCAACTGCCGATACCGCTGGCACCGTAACTGGTGAGCGAACTGGTGCCGATGGTGTGGGTCTACTAAACGACTATGTCGCAACCGATACCGAGCGGCTTGGCTCGCTTGGCGATCGCCTCTACTATGATGCTGATGGCGATGGCGTCCAGGATGCCGGTGAGCAAGGGCTTGTTGGCGTGACAGTAACTGTCACATGGGCTGGCCCTGATGCGAGTTTGGCGACAGCTGGCGATAATAGTGTGGTAGCGGCCACCACCGGCGCGAATGGCATCTGGACAGTC
>JANLSE010000732.1:0-8135 GCA_031362265.1 Roseiflexaceae bacterium | reverse complement strand
CCAGCGCCCGCTCGACGACCGTTTGGCTCCCCGGACTGGGCGGCGGATGATCCTCGTTACTGCACCTCGGCTCGAGAATTTTGGTGAGCCATTTGCTCAGATCTGCGCGGCATTGCGCCAGATTGCAATGCGCTATCCAACAACGGTCGAGATCGTCTATCCTGTTCACTATAACCCCAATGTACGTGGCCCAGCCTATGAACTGTTGAGCGACATCCCCAATATCACCCTGATTGACCCCGTCGATTATGCAACCATGGTACAACTTCTCAACCAGGCCGATCTTGTGCTCACCGATTCGGGTGGAATCCAGGAGGAAGCGCCAAGTCTCAATAAGCCAGTGCTGATTTTGCGCGATATTACTGAGCGCCAGGAGGTTGTGACGCTTGGTGCCGCACGTCTGGTTGGTACGAACACAACGCGCATTGTCGATCAAACGATCCAACTTTTGGAAGATCGACAGATCTATTTGCAAATGGCAGCCGTACCTAATCCGTATGGCGATGGACATGCAAGCCGCCGAATCGTTGAGGCACTGTTACGAGCGTAAAGCGCAAAAGCGTAGAGCGCAGGAACGCAAGAGCGCAGAAACGCAAAGACGCAAAGACGCAAAGACGCAAAGGGTTCGCTTGTTCGCTTGTTCTGCGGTTCCGCAGTTCCGCAGTTTTCGGCTCCGTGGAGGTCGTGTGCGTATCTTATTCCTCTCACTTTGGTATCCGTATCCAGCCGACAATGGCTCCAAGATTCGGATCTATAACATTATGAAGGGTCTTGCACGCAATCATGAGGTGCATCTGATTTCGTATGCAAACGACACGATCACACCAGAGCGTATTGCTGGGATGGAACAGTTCTGCGCAAGTGTGCGTGTATTGCCATATCAACATTTTGAGCCGAAACGCCTCAGTGCGCTGTTGCGTTTGCTCAGCCCGCGCCCGCGCTCAGTGGACGAGGTGTATAACCCTACCTTTGCAAATACAGTTGCGGAGGTTGGCCGTCAGACAAATTTCGATCTGGTATTGGCATCACAGTTTGATATGGCACCATACGCGTTGGCGGTTCCAGGCGTGCCACGTGTCCTTGAAGAAGTAGAACTCAGTATTTTCCGCGATCAGTATCTGCGCGAGAGCCAGCCCTTACGGCGTTTGCGTAAACGCCTCATGTGGGAAAAGTGGCGCCGCTATATGGCAGGAATCTTGTGTCAGTATCAGGGGGCAACTGTAGTTTCGGAGCCAGAACTAGCCCCGATCGAGGCGATTCTACCTGGCTTTGGGCCAGTTGCCGTTTCCCCAAATGGCGCTGATATTGAACGATTCAGTGGTGATTTTGGCGCTCCTCAAGCGAACACTATTGTCTATACAGGTGCACTAACCTACTATGTCAATTTTGATGCGATGCAATTCTTCTTACGTGAGGTGTTTCCATTAGTACAACAAGTTATGCCAGCGGTGACACTCAAGATAGCTGGCAGGCTTGATGGCGTTGCAGTGGATCAGCTTCCCACCAATAGTGCGGTCATTTACACTGGACACCAAAGCGATATTCGGCCACTTGTGGCGCAGAGCTGGCTAAGCGTAGTGCCTGAACGTATTGGCGGAGGTACCCGCATTAAGGTTCCCGAGTCGATGGCGTTGGGTACACCGGTTGTCGCGACCACACGGGGTGCAACGGGACTACGTGTCACCTCTGGGCACGATATTCTTATTGCAGATGCGCCGCAAGCCCTGGCAGATGCAATTGTCCAGGTTCTTCGCGATCCGGTCCTACGTGCACGCTTGAGCCAAAACGGGCGTAGAACCGTCGAACAGTACTACGATTGGCGCGTTATTAGCGATCAACTCGACACATTCCTTACCCAAATCGTTCATGCGAATGTACAGCGCGTGGCGTCCATGTGAGGTGACAATACCAAATTGAACCATCGCATAGGCTATATTAGGGCGCGTTCCATCAGCTACTATGTATTCACACTATCTATTCAACAGGAGTAACAATGTCACTGCTGACCAGCCATGCTGCTGCTGACACAGCTAAATTCTCACCCGAAATCGATGCCGCGCTTGCATGGATGCTACGGGCTGCCCAAGTAAACTCAAACAACCCAGAGGTCGATGGTGGGTTTATTTCGTGGTACGACGAAGAGACCCAAACACCAGCCTATGTCTATTCTGAGATTACCGGTTATATGTTGACGCTACTATGTTCGTTGTGGAGCCGTACTGGCAATGAGGCGGTGCGCAAGAGTGCAGTGCAGGCGGGTGACTGGTTATTGCGCACCGTACATGAGGAAACTGGTGGATTTCGCTGCCTCTACCCACTTGGAACAACTCGCTTTGGCAATAAACAACAGCTGATATATACCTTCGATTGTGGCGTTATTCTCAGTGGCTTAGTGAACCTTTACCGAGTTACTGGCTATGCTCAATACCTAGCCGCATCGGTCACACTTGGCGATTGGTTAATCGGCACGATGCAAAAATCATCGGGCGGCTTCTTGGCACTCTATGATCTTATAGCTGAGAATTACCCTGAAAATGAGGCAGAGTGGTCGCTCTGCTCGGGTGCCTACCATACAAAAGTTGGTATTGGGCTGCTAAATCTGCATGATGTTACTCGTGCCGAGAAATATCGGCGCGCTGCGATTGCTGCGTGTGATTTTGCACTCAGCTTCCAGCAAGCAGATGGCCGCTTTGTGACATTTCCCGCCGAAGGGGGTACCAACCTGCACCCACACTGGTATGCCGCCGAAGGGTTATGGGTAGTTGGGAGTTTCTTGAGGCGTGAGGATTATCTTGAGGCATCTGCACGTGCGACTGCTTGGGCATGGAATCAGCAATCGCCGGAGGGCTTTATTCCACGGCACTTTCATAACGGCCAGGGAACCTATAGCGAGCGTGTCGATGTGTTGTGTCAGGCAGTACGCTTGGCGGTAATACATCGCGCGGAGGGCCGTTTACCTGCGTATATGGATGCACAAATTGAGCGGCTTATCCCCATTATTCTTCGTAATCAATCGGGTGCAAGCGATCCAAACTCAGTTGGCGCATTCTACTTTGGGCGCCAAAGCAATGGTGAGATCACTCGTCATGCTAATACATGGGTCACACAATTCGCGATACAAGCACTCTGGCTCTACGACGATTTCACCGCAGGGCGCTATGCTCAGCAGCCGCTTGAGCCATTTGAGCTGGTATAACCCATATGATGCAAGCTCATAGAACGTACCGCACATTGATCATTGGCGCTGGCCCTGCTGGTACTGGGCCACTCGTCAGTGCATTACAACAGGGGCACTTAGGCATGCTGCTCGATCGCTCGATTGCGATTGCCGACCAAACTGCGCATATGGGGCGTGGGACGATTGGCCAGTATATTATTAACTCGGATACGGTGGGCGCAACCATGCTTGAATGCCTACGCGAGAATACGCTCGATGTATTTCAGCACGTAGTTCGCGCTCACCCAACTCAGATTATCGAACAACGACGAACCGGCGCGGTACCGCTGCAGGTTGTTAGCGATTATATGGCGCTGATTGGAGATGCGCTCCAGGATGTCATTACTACGCATCCCACAAGTTGCTTTCTTCCGAATACAACTGCCCAGGCCATTCGATTATGTAGCGATGGCGGGTTTGAGACGACTCTGCTATCAGATATGGGTACCAGCACCCAAACGCTTTGCTCAGAAACGGTTGTACTGGCACTAGGTGGCAGCCAGCAGCGTGAGCGGGCCTTAAGTGCCGAGCTTGTGGCGGGTGTTAATCTCCAGCCCTATGCACAGAAAGTCCTGTTGACAAACCATGTGCTGACGGCCTGTGGTACACGCGAAATCGAGCAGCGCCTGCAAGGGAGTACAAACCCGCGAATTGTGATTATTGGCGGTTCGCATAGCGCATTCTCATCGGCATGGACACTACTACATCGAGTGCAGGGTGTTACGTTTGGTGCGGGGAGCATCACGATTCTGCATCGCGACAAGCTGAAACTCTTCTATCCATCGCGTGAGGCAGCGTTAGGGGAGGGCTATACTGATTTCACTGATGCGGATATTTGCCCGGTGACAAATCGGCTCTTCCGATTGGGCGGGTTCCGGTTGGATTCACGCGAGCTACTGATGCGAATCTGGGGTATGCGTGGTGCCGATGTCGAGCGGCGCGTCCAGTTGTGTCAATTGCGCCCCGCAGATGATAACCCCGCCGATATTCGGGTATTACTGGAAGCCGCCGATATTATCATTCCAGCATTTGGCTACCGCCCAAATACCATCCCGATCTACGATAGCAGTGGGAGCGAGATTGAGATTCTGGTCAATCGATGCGGCACCCCACCACTTGTCGATACTGAATGCCGGGTGCTTGATCGCAATGGCGCGCCTATCCCAGGAATCTATGGTATTGGGCTTGCTTCTGGCTTTCGGCTAACCGGCAACCTTGGCGGTGAGCCAAGCTTCACTGGCCAGACAAATGGGCTTTGGCTCTACCAGAATGGGGTCGGGGAAATTATTCTGAATCATCTGCTCGAACAGCAAGTCGCGAAACTAATTTGAACCGCTGCGGGTACCCTTTGGGTGCAGAGACACAGAGAAAACAAATTGCCTTCTGGCTGGTACCTGCTCTACAGCAAAACACAGCGACAGAAGGCATTCTATTGTTCCGGGGATAGTTAGCGGCGTGGGCGCGCAAGTGTTGGTGCGATCCGGCGACCACGAATAGTGGTGCTGCGCAGGGATCTCACAATACGCTCGGCAGCGCTGGCTGGCACATCGACATACGAGAAGCGATCGAACAGCTCAATCGAGCCAATTGAGCGGCCAGAAATACCAGCCTCATTGGCAATTGCACCAACAATATCGCCTGGCCGTACTGAATCCTCACGGCCAACATCGAGCCGTAACCGCACCATGTTGCGGTCGCCACTTTCACGATCCTCGTAGCCACGCCCGGCTGGGCGGAAGTCACGGCGATCATCAGCGCGCCACTCGCGGCGTTCATCAGGGCGGCCACGTGGGCCATCGCGACTATCACGGCCAGCCGGGCGATCGCGGTATCCCTCGTTTGGCATTCGTGCTCGGCGCTCGGCATCGGTCTCAGGCTCACGCGCAGAGAGCAAATCTTCACCGATGTCAGGCTGTTCACCAAGCACCAGTTTGAATGCTGCAGCAGCCAGATCCTCGGCACTGAACTCACCGGCGAGTTCGGCAACCATTCCAGCGTACTGATCTAAGCCGCCGCTATTGACTGCCTCACGAATCGTGTCCTTGAAGGTCTCGCGGCGCCGTGCAACCACATCGGCCATGCTTGGGAGCCGCAGGCGCTCGATTGTCGATCCGGTGGCGCGTGCGATGGTTTGGAGTAAACGTCGTTCGCGTGGTGTCACCAGGGTAATGGCGTTCCCTGAGCGGCCTGCACGGCCAGTTCGGCCAATCCGATGGACATACACTTCTGGGTCGATCGGGATGTCGTAGTTAATCACATGCGACACATGCTCGATATCGAGTCCACGGGCGGCGACATCGGTTGCAACGAGCAGTTCCACCTGGGTACTGCGGAACCGACCCATCACACGGTCGCGCTGAATCTGGCTGAGATCACCGTGCAGTGTTTCAGCCGGGAAGCCGCGTGCGGTCAGCCGCTCGCCCAAGGCATCGACTTCGCTTTTAGTACGGCAGAAAATGATCGATGATGGTGGCGTTTCGAAATCCAGGATACGTGCCAGCACCTCGAATTTGTCGCGTGCACCGACCTCGACATACAACTGGCGCGTGAGTTGGACGGTCATCTGGCGTGAGACCGTGACGATCCGCTCTGGGTCGCGCATGTAGGTGCGGGCCAGGTTTGCAATCGGGCCAGGCATGGTTGCCGAGAACAGGGCCGTCTGGCGTTCGGCTGGTGTGCGCTTGAGGATCGACTCAATATCTTCGATGAAGCCCATATCGAGCATTTCATCCGCCTCGTCGAGTACGACGGTGCGCACCTTTGAAAGATCGAGTGTACCGCGCTCAAGGTGATCAAGCACACGGCCAGGTGTGCCAACAACGATATTGACACCACGACTTAGGGCACGAAGTTGCCGCTCAATCGGTTGGCCACCATAGACAGGCAGCACCGAAACGCCATGATGTTTACCATAGGTATGAAATGCCTCAGCGACCTGGACTGCCAGTTCGCGGGTTGGTGCCAGCACAATCGCTTGCGGTGTGCGCACCGATGGGTCAATTTGCTCAATAATCGGCAGGGCGAAGGCTGCCGTTTTGCCAGTGCCCGTCTGGGCCTGGGCGATCACATCTGCGCCGGAGGCAAGGCGCGCGATCGTCTGTTTCTGGATCGGGGTTGGCTCTTCGTAGCCAAGCTCCGCCAACGCCCGCAGGGTTAGCTCACTCAGACCTAGGGCCGCGAAGCCCTGCAGCTCTGTAGCGGGGGCCTCCTGCATGTCGATTGTCATGTTCTCAAAGTCCTTAATACGCATAGAAAAGCGGCGCGTGCTGCGCCGCTGACAATAACGTTACGCTCTGCACCCAGTATAGCATAATTGGCGCAAGTTGGCGAATCGAATCGACGTGGTAGGCGAACCTTGTGTTCGCCCCATAACTCTCCTATCGGCTCACAATCCATGCCATGGTTTTGGTTGCCAGCCGATCCAGCGCTTGTACCGAGAGTTCGAGATGCTCTTCGAGGGTATCTTCGATCTTATTATGTGAGATGCCACGCAGGCTCTGTACAAAGAGCATGATCGTTGGCACACCCGCACGACAGACTTCAGCGGCATCGTGGAGTGGGCCGCTTGGTAGGCGGTGTACTGTGCCACACGTCTCCCGAATGGCAAGATCACAGAGCTCAATCAATTCAGGGTGAAACAGAATTGGGTCGATCCGCCAGAGACGTTCCCACTCAACAGTAATATGCTCTTCGGCGGCAAACCGATTGCTTGCCTGCTTGGCCTCATCCAACATGCGTGCCAGTGAGGCACCCTCCAAGTGGCGCTGATCGAGTAGTTGTTCAGCGGTTTCGACAACCGAGGTGACAATACCTGGTTTTGTAACAACTCCACCCGAGGTGCAGACGGCTCCATTCCCAACGCGCTTGGCGATATCGCGGATCTCGAGTGCCAGTTTGGCCGCACCAGCTAATGCATCGCGGCGCTTATCCATTGGCGTCGACCCAGCATGTGCGGCTTGGCCTTTCCATATAATCCGGTGGCGCTCGACACCAAAGGTGCCAAGTACAACTCCCATCGGCAGGCCCAGGCTCTCAAGTACTGGCCCTTGTTCAATATGCAACTCCAGGTAGGCAGCTGCATTGCGTAACTCAAGCCCAGCCTCACGTGCCTTTAACAGATCAATCCCGTATGCCGAAACCGCCTCTCGCAGCGTCACGCCATTGCGATCCTTGAGGTCAGCCACAGCCTCGGGATCCATATGCCCAGATGCGGCACTGGAGCCAAACAGGCTGCGCCCGAAGCGTGCACCTTCTTCATCGGCCCAATCCACCAGCCGGATGGTAACCGGTGGTGTGCCCTCAGCGGCAATGCGGCGTAGCACTTCCAACCCTGCCAGAATATTCAGACAGCCATCGAGCCAGCCACCATTTGGAACAGAATCGATATGACCACCAATGATCAGCTCTTTTTCGGAAGCGCCGCGCAGCGTTGCCCAGGTATTTCCAGCTGCATCGGTATGAACTTCAACTGGCAGTTGATCGAGCTTTGTTCGTAACCATGCACGTGCTGTTGCCCAGGTATCGGTAAAGGCAACCCGTTGCGCCCCATGCTCATCGCCAGTGAGCGCGCGTAGCTCCTTCAACTCCGCCACCGTCCGCTTTGGTTGAAGTGTCGTTGGATTACTCATGTTATTACCTCATCTGTTAGGCTCTGCTAGGCCATACATATGCGATTTAGACCAAGTAGTTGGTATAATGCGTTACGTACATTTCAGGAAGATTGTACCATTTGTTGCACAATCGGTAGCAGCACGCTACAATAGCCAATTGTGGAATATCACAATTGTTGTGGCGGGTCGGGATGAGCGAAACGGCACATGTTCTAATCGTCGACGACGATCCATCAATTAGGCGAATCTTTCAGCAGCTCCTAATCGGCGCCGGATATCGGGTGTCGCTAGCAGGGAGTGGTGAAGAG
>JANLSE010000709.1:0-17692 GCA_031362265.1 Roseiflexaceae bacterium | reverse complement strand
GGCCGCGGCCGCGCCGCCGCCGATTCTCGACGCACGCGACGCGCGCCACATCGCGGATTTGCCGGGTGCGATCGGCGATCGATTTCGCAAGCGGGCCCGCGACATTGAATCTCGATTGGAAGAAAAGCTATCCCATTGACGGAAAAAAAGTTTGTGCGGCGTTGACGGCGTTGGCCCTGATACAGTAGCGATCCGGTACGCTGGCTGGCTGGAGTGCGTAGTTCTGGTACAAGCTCACGAACGATCCGTGCCACCTGTTGGGCATGTTTGATGTCGTCGGGCGGCAGACTCCAGAGGTCGATCAGTGTTAACAGAATTTCGATGCGCATTTCGGCACCATCAAACCAGGAATCGTCAAGCAGTTGATCTTCATCTGCTGAGACAAATGGATAGAAGCGTTGATTCTGGCGCAGATCCAGCCGCACCTGAGCGAGACGCCGTACATAATCATCGGCGAAGAAGAGCGCAGAGCTTTCGCGGCCACTACGGCGCTTATTGCGCAAAATATCTTCGAGTGGATTTGTTGTACGATTTTCGCCTAGTTCTAGCGATGCCATGAGCGCTTCCACCCGTTGGCGATGAACGTCGGTCACCTGGCTACGCGAATCGCTGCGCTTCAGTGGTAGTTGTTCACCTGGCTCAGTCCGTGGCGAAACGCGGTCAACACGTAATTCGCGTTCTAGGCTTAATAATTGCTCTTCAAGTTCCCACATCAGCAAGCGAAAGCGTACCCACCAGTGATGTTCAAAGTTGAAACGTTCTTCGCCAGGGCTGCCATACAGCAGCAATTTACGTGCTGCATCGTGGCCCTTCTTTTGGATATTTTCAATTGTGCGTGTATCCATATCCAGGTTAAGACCGCCCTCCTCCTCGGTGAGTGGGATGGCGACAATCCGCTCTTGGTAGCTGGGTAGTTCCGATTGTAATGCATCGCGATAGTTCATCATGGTGTCAATCATGGAGAACAGGAAGCCAAACATGGCCGTAATATTTGAATAGACTGGTTCACGCCGGTCATCGGCGCGTCGTAGTTCAATATCGGCCTCGGGATTGGTGGTGTTATAGGTACGCATGCCAAAGGTTGGCCGATCTGGTAGCCATTTATCGAAGAAATGAATTGGGAAGTTACTGGTTGCACCACCATCACTAAAGAGGTGACGCCGTAATAGATGAACCGGCAATGGTGTCTTGGCGTCGATTCTGGTAGAAGCGGCCCTAACGCTCTCCGCGAGCGTATAGAGCGGAATGGCACTAATCACTAATGGCAGGCTGAGACTCATGCGCGCAGCTACCACAATCGGCAGTTGCTCGGGATCTTCGGGTAGATAATAAAAGCCTTTTGGCAATGCAAAACGTGCAATCCCCTGTTCGCGATCGGTTTTGGCAATGCGAATCAGATATTCCACAACATTAGGTGGGAAGAGTGCGCCCCATTCTTGGGCATGAAAAATGAAGCGTCGTGGGTCATTTTTCGAGAAGGGCAATACATACGGCCGATGCTCGCTTAGGTTGGTTGTGACCATTTGCAACCCAATTTCAAATTTGCTCAAATCCGCAAATGTCACAGGGTCAGTATCTTGTCGGCGGGCTGCGAGGCGATTAAACCACCAGGTCATCCACTCGGTAAGCCCAGGGCTATTGGCGGTACGCTGTGTATGGTGTTCCTGCGCACGCTTGGCTAGTTGCTGCGACCATCCGCTATGGACTCCACCAATGAGGCGTGCTAGCCAGGTATAGAACCGTGTGTAATCATCCGGTTGATGCATGCCAGTACAGATGCCAAAGAAGTGCGGTGCTTCCGGCAGCGCAGTGAGCGTTCGCCAGATAATCTGGAGAAAGCTCACAAATGCCCCAAACAGAAAGCAAACAATCAGAACGCCAGCGCGCGATTCGAGAGTTGCAAGTATCGTATTAAAGAGATCAAGCATTGGTTGTGGTGCGGCAGTTTGATCGCGGCCCTGAAACTGGAATTGGGTGAAGATCAGGCTGTCGTCGGGGAGGGCAAACCAGAGAATAAGTGCGCTGCCCAAAAACCAGAGCGGGTTATTGCGTAACAATGAGAAGGCTAGTCGCAGCAGGCTCCAAACGAAGCGGAACATAAGCATGAGCACGCCAGTTAGGGTTCTGCCAAGCCCTTGGATTGTCTGCCAGATCGTTCGTGCCTGATCAGAATCGGGTGTATGTGCGATTGGCGATGAGCGTTTCAATAAATTGATGATATCGAGCGCAATCCGGAAGATTGGGCGGCTCACATGGGTTGTCGAGTTGGCAAACAGGCGCAATATCAACGATGATTGCCCAGGTATACCAAGCAGTTCGTCATTCATATATTGTAAGCCGAGAAAGTGGTAATATTCGGGATCACCTTGTTCGGTTGCCGCAAGTGCAGGAGCCTCATCTGCGGCCTGTTGCATGATCTGTTGGCGCCCTAGCTCTGCTGCGGCCACCCCAGCTGCGGCAAACGCACCAGCGGATGTTCCACCAATGCGGGCAAAGCGATATTGGGTTGCTAATTCTACAACGGCTGCTGGATACGCAACACCATCGGCGATACCGCCGCGCATCACTAAATCACACGGCGGTAAATCCTGTGTGAATGCCTGCCCTTCATAACGTGGGTATGATTTGCGTGGCTGAGTGTTCGTCATAATCTATGCTCCAATGAAAGAGAACCAGGGCGACACGCGGTTTCGGCTGCATAACGCATAGCTAGCGGTTTGGATAGTATACGCCTGCTTGCGATCAGTGTTTGTTGGCGTACTATCATAGAACGATTCCTGGTTGATTTTTGATACTTATGAGCGCTGTTACAGGCAATTGCGCCATGAACGTGGGCGAATCTATGAATAGACCCATCAATTGGCTGCTCCTAACAGTGCATGACCATGATATCATTGACAGGCTATTACTGCTTCCTATCGCAAACCACTGAAATAAGCGCACGAGCGTACGCAACGGCGCTAATGATGCTTTTGTGTGTTATACGGAAACGTCTCGCCGCAGAGCATATCTGGTTGACGTGCCAACCTCAGCGGGGTACAATCGAGGTGGAGGAAACATATGTCTGATCGATTGATTTACCTTGACCATGCGGCCACAACCCCACTCGATGCGCGTGTGCTGGCTGCTATGATGCCATATTTCACCGAAGAATTTGGCAACCCATCAAGTATTCACCGCCTTGGGCGGCGTGCGCTGGATGCGCTTGATGATGCGCGTGATACGATTGCTGCGGTGTTAGGTGCCAACCCGAAGGAAATTATCTTCACGGCAGGTGGCACCGAATCGGATAACTTGGCAATTAAGGGTGTTGCATTTGCCCAGCAACGTGCAGGAAAAGGTGCACATCTGATCACCAGTGCGATTGAGCATCATGCAGTGTTACATACCTTTGAATACCTGGAAATCTTTGGCTTTGAGGTAACCGTACTACCAGTGGATTCCGATGGTCTGGTTCGCCCTGCGGATCTACGCGCCGCAATTCGGCCAGATACGACACTCGCTTCAATCATGTATGCAAACAATGAAATCGGCACGATTCAGCCATTAGCCGAATTGGGGGCGATTTGCCGCGAGCATGGTGTGTTTTTACATACCGATGCTGTACAGGCAGCTGGATCGTTACCGCTTGATGTGCGGGCGCTCAATGTTGATCTGCTCTCAATTACTGCGCATAAATTTTATGGGCCGAAGGGTGTAGGAGCGTTATATATACGGCGCGGGGTTCCGCTACTTAATCAGATGACAGGCGGTGGACAGGAGCGTCGGCGGCGTGCAGGCACCGAGAATGTAGCCGGAATCGTCGGTATGGCCCACGCACTTCGCCTGGCCGAGGAACAGCGATCTGTATATGTGCAGCAGTGCACTGCGCTGCGCGATCAGCTGATTCATGGCCTTCTGGAAAGGGTGGAGGGGGCGTATCTAAATGGGCATCCCAGCCAGCGCCTGCCCAATAATGCAAATATGATCTTCGATGGGCTAGAAGGCGAGAGTGTGCTGCTGTTATTGGATCAGCAGGGGATTGCTGCTTCGAGTGGCTCGGCCTGCACAAGTGGCTCACTAGAAGCCTCGCATGTATTGCTGGCGCTTGGCCTGCCAGATGAGCGCGCAATAGGATCGCTGCGCTTCAGTGTTGGGCGCTCAACGACATCAGCAGATATCGAGATGTTGTTGGATATCTTCCCAGCGATTGTTATGCAACTACGGCAATATGCGCGCTAAGGGATGTGCCATATGGTCACTACGGCAGTTCGTCAAGATTCGCGAAAGAGCAATTCATCCACCGCTTCGCCAGTACCAATATGCTGCATTACGATGCGCTGTACGTCGATTGGGGTAAGCGCAAAATAGCGAAACGGGCCTGGCCAGATTGTCATATTTGGTGCGAAGGCGCAACGATTTAAGCAGCTACTGGAACGTATTTCAACATCGTGATCGAGTTGCTGATCCCATAAGGTTTGCTCAAGCACCTTTAGGAGCGCCGCACGCCCACTGGGTGTACAGTGCAACCCGGCACAAAGATAAATGCGATACTTTTTTTCTTCCATGGTTATCAGCCCAAAGCAGCGTTTGCTCCAATCTCACATACTTGTACTTGCTACTACCATTCGTTCGAGCCGGCTATAGGCTGCGCCTGTCTTCAGGCTACTCTGTGCGAGCGCTAGGCCCTCACGCATGTCTGCGGCTTTATCGGCGGCGACGAGTGCGGCTGCACTATTTAGCAGCACAATATCGCGTGGCGCGCCAGTTGCTTCCGCCTTGAGAATAGCTGATGTGATGGCAACGTTTGCCTCGCGATCACCGCCAAGCACATCCTCACGATTTGCTGGTTTCAATCCCAGATCGCTGGCATTCATCTCGCTGCGTGTAACCGGCTGGCCAGCACGCACCTCATAGATGATATTTGGCCCACTGAGTGCCAATTCATCTAAGCCGCCATGACCATGAACCACCAATGCATGGATTGTTCCAAGGCGTGCAAGTGCATGAGCCAATTTCTCGGCCAGGATGGGATCTGCAACACCCAAGAGCTGATGTTTTGCACGGGCAGGGTTGGTAAGCGGTCCAAGTACATTGAATGCGGTACGGATACCAATTTCTCGGCGAACAGGGCCAGCATAGCGCATGGATGGATGGAACTTGGGCGCAAACATAAAGCCGATCCCTGCATCACGTAGACACCGTGATACACCGGCACTGTCGAGTTCGATATTGACTCCAAGCCCCTCAAGCAAATCTGCCGATCCACAGATGCCAGACATAGCACGATTGCCATGCTTGGCTACCACAGCGCCTGCTCCTGCAGCAACAAATGCCGCAGTTGTCGAGATATTGAATGTTCCGGAGTGGTCGCCACCAGTGCCACAGGTATCGAGCAGTGTGCCATCATAATCAACCGGGGTGGCTTTTTCACGCATCACACGAGCCATACCCGCGATTTCGGCCTCTGTTTCGCCTTTCATATGAAGTGCAGTAAGGAAGGCGGCAATTTGTGCGGGAGTCGCTACCCCCGACATAATTTCATCCATCGAATCAGCCGCCTGATCCTCGCTAAGATCCTGGCCGCGCACAAGCTGAATGATCTGATCACGGATCGCCATCGGTTACTCCTGAAGTGTTGGTATCTCCCACTGCGCAGATGCCCGCAAGGCGTCCGCAAGACGCTGGCGGTATTCTGCACGCGAGATTTCAATAGTACCAAATTGAAGCATATGATCGCCACTAATGAACTGGGTGTCAAGTAATTGATAGCCGCCCCGTTGTAATCGTTCAACCAGATGAACTAACGCAACCTTGCTGGAATCACGAGCCAGGCTGAACATACTCTCACCTGCAAAGAGGGCACGGATTGCGACCCCATACAACCCACCAACAAGCATCCCATCCTGCCATGCCTCTACCGAATGCGCGAATCCACGCCGATGTAGCTCCGTGTAGGCAGTTACAAACTCTGGCGAGATCCATGTCGTTTCGCGGCCAGGTGCAGGTTGAGCACAGGCTTGCATCACCTGAGAAAAACTGGTATTGAAGCGAATCTCATATTGGCCACTGCGTATCGTGCGTGCCAAACGCTTTGGGACATGGAATTGATCGAGTGGAATGATTGCCCGTGGTTGTGGATCATACCAACGAATAACTCCATCCTCGCCAGACATGGGGAAGATTCCGCGACAATATGCCTCGACCAAGATTTCAGGCGAGAGTATCACGGCTGGCCTACAAGCGACAATCTAACAAGCTGGCCTGCTGGCAAGGCGATATTGAGTTCTGAGTCGCTCACCTATTTCCCTTCAGTTGCTCAGCGTGTCAATAATGAATCAAACACATCCTCGGGCAAATCATCTAAGGAGAATGCTGCCTGATTTGCTGGAAGCTTCAAGTGGTTGATACCAACCCCAATCACACGCATCCCTGCACGTAGGCCTGCCTCGACTCCCGCTGGTGCATCTTCGACCACAACACAGTATGCGGGTGCAACTTCCAAGCGCTCGGCTGCTCTGCAGAATACTTCTGGATCGGGCTTTCCATGCACAACATCCTCAGCCCCAACAAACGCATCGATCACACTCGCCAGATCAAGCGCTGCAATAATCGCCTCAACATTCGCACGCGGTGCTGCCGAAGCGATTGCTTGCCGCCAGCCAGCATGGCGTAATTGGGCAATACGGCGCGCGATTCCAGGTAAAAGCACAATGCCACGCTCCGCAACAAGCTCACGGTAACGCGCCTCTTTGGCATCACTAATTTCCTGGATATCTGCATCGCTTATATCTGGACCACACCAGATACGCAAAATGGTGTCGTTGCGCTGGCCAAATGTCGAACGAAACATTTCATCGGTCAGATCAACACCGCGTGGAATCATCACCTCACGCCACGCCTCGGAATGATAATCAGCCGAATCAACCAAGGTTCCATCCATATCCCAAAGTACTGCGCGTGGATTCATCAGTTTCCTATTCCTATGCGGAAGACGAGTGCCAGAGCATGTATGACAGAGGCAGAGAACAGAGGACAGATGAATGAGGATGAGCGATTGGAGTTGCCAACCCTTCACCCTCTATTCAGTCTTATGCTTGGCAGCTATTCGTCCGGTGCTGCTACAGATCCACAAAATATGATTTACATGCCGCAGCAAGTAACTCTCGAGACATACTCGGTGGCTGTTTGAGAAAGCGTGCAATGTCGATCACTTGATCAATAAGGTCACGCGGATGAACCGCACGCAATTCCAGTTTTCGTTTCGCATACTCATGCTCAAACAAATACCGTAGGCCTTCATCGCTATAGGGCACTTCACGCGCTTGGCAGATATTCTGCATAATCATGCGATATTCTGCGGGAGTTGGGTTGGGCACTTGTACTTTGTAGCGGATACGGCGTAGGAAGGCTTCGTCCACCAATTCCTTTGGTGCCAGGTTGGTTGAAAAGATGATCAACTGATCGAATGGCACTTCAATCTTCTTGCCAGTATGTAGGGTGAGGAAATCGACACGCTTTTCGAGCGGTACAATCCAGCGATTTAACAAGGCATGCGGTTCCATCTGCTGGCGCCCAAAGTCGTCGATTAAGAATAGACCACCATTGGCCTTCATCTGTAGTGGTGCCTCGTAATACTTGCTATTTTCATCATAGACAAGATCGAGTGAATCCATGTTAAGTTCGCCACCTGCTACCACAACTGGGCGTTTTGTGACGACCCAACGCCGATCAGTAGGCGCTTCCTGATCGGCAGGTATGCTGATACGATCATGATGAACTGGGTCGTAGGTTCGAATAACTTGACCATCGATCATCACCGCATGCGGAATGATAATCGCATCGGAAAGGAGCCGTGCTACTGCCTCGGCAATGCTTGTTTTTCCATTGCCTGCATGGCCAGAGAGGAAAATCGAACGGCCGGAATTAATTGCTGGCCCGAGCTGTATGAGCAGCGCATCACTAATGACGAGATGCGCAAATGCCTCGCGAATATTTTCTTCGCTGACTATTAACCCACGGATTGCCTGATTCTGCATCACACTTGTGTAGGCATGCAGTGGTACTGGTGCTGGGCCAAGGTATTGGCTACGTTCACCAATTTCGCGCGCGCGGCCAAGGCCTTTGGTGGTTGCCTGGTAGCGGTAACTCTTCTCGCCAAGCCCACCAGTGCCTTTGATTTCGATCATCTGCTCACGGCGTAGATACGAAATCGCTGGGTCGAGCACATTCTCGTAGGGGAGATGGAGCAGTTCGACAATGTCTTGCCCTGTCATCTCGCCAACAATATACAGTGCGCGAATGACGAGATCTGAGATATAGGCAAGTGAAAGACCAGTCTCTTCGATTGAACGTGGACGTGCGGGTAGGAGGCCAGCATATGATTTCGGCGTCTCCTGGCGTTCGCCCGACATCAGTGCGGATAGTGTCTGCACGGCAATTCCTCCAAGTAACTTGGCGTGCAGTATAGCATATTCCAGCTTGCTAAGAGAATAGGCTTCTGATATGTATTGGCTGCATTATCTGGCTAGTGGTGTTCGCACAGCCGGAATTTTGCCCATTTCCAGTGCTACCGGTTGTGGTAGGGCTTGGAGGATCGCTTGTGCGATCAGATCAGGGGGAGTGAAAAGATCAAGCACACTATCTGCGCCAAGTGCCATAATCATTGGTGCAGCTGAACGATCAGCCGAGAGGGCAATGATCGGCGTGTGGCGCGTGGTGCTGTCTGAACGTAGGAAGATCAGTAGGTGAGTATTAGCTAGGTGTGGCGACATTTCTATCAGAATGACCGAAGGCGCGATCCGTTGCACACTGGTACGGACTTCATCAGATAACTGTGAAGCTGATAACGAACTCAGTGGAATATGCGCTGTATGTAGGCTGCGACGGATACCAGAGGCAATCAGTTCGCTATCTGTGAAGCAGACAACCCACCCCATACTTTAGTCCTATCTTGCAACCTGGTGTTACCATACAAACGTAGTTATATAGCAATTTAACACAATGGTTTCATAAATACTTACGATGAGATGTAGTATTCTTCTAATTGAGCTGAATTTGTCATCCTACACTAATACATCCAACGCATGCGGTACAATTTCAGCACGAATCTCACGAGCGTCAGTTGCCAGTACCTCGCCATCGGTTGCAACTGGCATTGGTTCCGAGCAGACAATCTGAACCTTTGCGGATCGGCTCATTGTCACCTGCCGCAGCTTTGTGTGTGTTCCCTTCATAACCTTAGGAATATGGCGCAGGATCTCATCAAGGCGCATGTTATCGACAAGGCATAGATCGAAGAGCCCATCATCGGCTAAAGCATCTGGTGTGAGCCAAAACCCGCCTGCTTGGCAGCGCCCGTTGGCAATACTCACAAATAGCAACTGCCGTTGTACTCGCTGCCCCTGATATTCGACGATCATTGAATGGGCACGATAGCTGACAACACCGCGTAAGATCGCTACCAGATAGACAGCCAGCCCACGTAGTCGTTTCAACTTCAGCGATTCTGCAGCGATATGTGCATCTAACCCAATCCCAAGCGCATTAATAAAGAGTCGCGACTCCTGATTGCCGATCTGAACGCGCCCAAGATCAATGGTTTTAATTCGGCCCCTAATCAGGCGTTGAATACCGCCAGCTACATCATTGGCCTTCACACCATCAAGGATTTTGATAAAATCGCTGCCTGTGCCAAAAGGGATGATTCCAAGCTGTGCACGCCGCCCAAACTTCACTTCTGCACCTTTAATGCCATTGATGATTTCATTAATGGTGCCATCACCACCTACCGCAACAAGCCGGTCGTAGCCGCGTTCAATCCCCTGCCAAGCAAGTTCTGTCGCTCCGCCGCGCGCATGGGTCATTACAAGATCATATGGGAGGCCTGCCTGCTTCATGGCCGATTCTATTTGTTGCTGATGCCTGCCAGCCGCACCACGGCCAGCCCAAGGATTCAGGATAATCAGTGTCTTATTCATCAATGTTCTTTCAATCAGCCATTCTCCGGATTATAGCATGCCAATGATGGGTTACAGTATAAACGTGTGTAAGCGCTATGATTCTCCTATCGCTCGTAGTAGCTTTGGTGCTGCCAACCACAGTAGGATTCCATCAAGCTCTTGGTCATCAGGTAATTCGACTAAGGCCAACGCCCCTTTTTTCATACTGATGCTTCCGCCACCAATCATCCAACTGATGGTACTGCTCAAATCTGGTTCGTGGCCGACAATCATGATACGCTGCCCAGAATAGCGCTCTAGCAGTGGGGATAATGCTTGTGGTGCCATACCAGATGCAAGTAACGGCTCGCTGATTGCTTCATGACCAAGCACTTCAGCAATGATTGCAGCTGTCTGCCTTGCCCGTACGAAAGGGCTTGTGAGGAGCGTATCGATCTTTACTCCCAGCCGCTTCATTGCGCGTGCCTCGATTTGCATCTGTAGGGCACCCTCAGTTGTCAGGGCACGTGCGCGATCACTACCAACTGCAACATCTTCGGCAATTCCATGGCGCAGAAAATAGATATGCATAGGAGAACCTCCGGTATAATATGAGCAATGAAGCAATGAAACATCGAAGCATTGAAACAGAAACACAAGTGTTATTGGTAAGGCATGCGCTCCAATGCTCCAATGCTACACCCAGAGGGTACCCGGCTTCAATGCTTCAATGCTTCACATAAGGATACCACTCATGCATGAATCGATCCCAGTATTGGATTTTGGTGGCCAGACGGCGCAATTGATTGTGCGGCGTTTACGTGATCTTGGAATATATAGTGAACTGATTGCACACAATGCGCCGGAGGAGCTTGTTCGCGGGCTTAATCCACGCGGCATTATTCTTTCGGGTGGCCCGGCAAGTGTGTATGAGGAAGGTGCACCACAGATGCCTGCATGGCTACCGAATGCAGGATTGCCCGTATTGGGGATCTGCTATGGGATGCAGCTACAAGCCTATGCACTTGGAGGTTCTGTTGAAGGTGTGCAGCACCGTGAATTTGGCCCAGCTCAGATTACTGTCACTGTTGCAGGTGCCTTGTTTGCGGAAACTCCAGCTGAACAGCCGGTCTGGATGAGCCATGGCGATTATATCGCGGCATTGCCACCTGGGTTTGAACCAATGGCGATCAGTACTGGTGCTCCATTTGCTGCCGCTGGTGATGCTGAACGACGCTGGTATGGCATTCAGTTTCATCCTGAGGTTGTGCATACCCGCTATGGGCGCGATCTATTGCGCAATTTCGCCTTCACAATCTGTGGTTGCTCTGGCGATTGGCAGGCGAGTAGTTTTGTTGCCGATGCGATTGAGCGTGTTCGCCACCAGGTTGGTGATGGCCGCGTGATTTGCGCACTCTCTGGTGGTGTTGATTCGGCCGTCGCGGCGCTGATTATCCATCGTGCAATTGGCGAGCAGCTGACGTGTGTGTTTGTCGATAATGGGCTGTTATGGCTAGGCGAAGCTGAGCAAGTTGTAGCAACGTTTGGTGAGCATTTCCACATCCCGCTGATTGCTGTTAATGCGCGTGAGGAATTTCTCTCTGCGTTAGCCGATGTTGCCGATCCTGAGCGCAAACGTAAGATTATCGGCGAGAAATTCGTACGAATCTTTGAACGTGAAGCTCGTAAGATTGAGGGTGCGCACTTTCTAGCCCAGGGCACCCTCTACCCAGATGTGATCGAAAGCAAATCACATGATCGCCAGCAGGGTGTGACGATCAAAACACACCATAATGTCGGTGGGTTACCAGCCGATATGCAGCTCAAACTGGTAGAGCCACTACGCTACCTCTTCAAGGATGAAGTGCGTATTGCGGGTCTGGCGCTTGGTTTACCCGAAGATTGGGTCTGGCGCCATCCATTCCCAGGGCCAGGGTTGGCAGTACGCTTGATTGGGCCAGTAAGCTGGGAACGGCTCGAAACACTGCGGCGCGCAGATGCGATCTTTATTGGTGAATTACGTGCAGCTGGCCTCTACCGTAGTACACAACAAGCATTTGCGGTGCTCTTGCCGATCCAGAGTGTTGGGGTGATGGGCGATGGACGTACCTATGCAGATGTATTGGCGTTGCGTGCAATCACCACCGAGGATTATATGACAGCCGATTGGGCGCGCCTACCCGAAGATCTACTTGCACGTGTCAGCAGCCGGATCGTCAATGAGGTTCCGGGTGTTAATCGAGTTGTGTACGATATTTCCTCCAAGCCGCCTGCTACAATTGAATGGGAGTGATGGCTGAACGCAAGAACGATGGAGTGTACCAAATCCGTCGAGCTTCTTTATAGCTCAATCACGAGCTGTTTCGGGTTGATTATGTCGTCTCAGTTGGTATTTGGCATTGGCGTATGGGAACATTATTAGCTGCATCATGAATATTTCCCCGACCCTTCATTCTGTATCGGCCCCTGGCAAACTTATTCTGTGTGGTGAGCATGCAGTTGTTTATGGGTACCCCGCGATTGCGCTACCCGTTCATGGCATCCGTGCGCGTGTTGAGGTGGTTGCTGTGGAGGTGGGTAGCGGGATCACCTTTGATGCACCCGATTTAGGGCGCAATTGGCGGCTTCGCGATGCGCCAGACGATCCGCTCTCACAAGTTGCCACAGCGGTAATCGCACATCTTGGGCAGCCGATGCCAGATCTGCAACTGCGAATCACATCTGATATCCCGATTGCGAGTGGGATGGGCAGTGGTGCGGCGATTGCAACTGTTGTCGTTCGTGCACTAGCAGGGGCATTGGGCTATGTGCTTTCACCTGACGATGTTTCTGCGCTTGTTTATGAAAGTGAGAAGCGCTACCACGGCACACCTAGTGGGATCGACAATACGGTTGTGGCCTTTGAGCAGCCAATCTGGTTTGTACGTGGGGCCAAGAACCAAGAACCAGCAGAACATTTGCAGGTAGGTCAATCCCCAGGCCCAACAATCACGCCGATACACATTACCACCCCATTCATATTATTAATTGGCGATACTGGTATTCGTAGTGCGACGAAGTTGCCAGTTGGTGAGGTGCGCCGCCGCCGCGAGGCAGAGCCAGAACGCTATGAGCAGTTGTTCAATCAGATTGGAGCGATTGCCACACGTGTACGTGCGTTGCTGGCCGATGGTGATATTACCGCTCTTGGTGGGTTGCTCACCCAGAATCAGGAACTATTGCAAGCGGTTGGGGTCTCATCTTTGGAATTGGATCGCTTGGTGGATGTGGCGCTTGGTGCGGGTGCACTAGGCGCCAAGCTCTCCGGTGCGGGTTGGGGTGGTGTGATGATAGCCCTAGCCCAGGAGGACACCGTACAGCGTGTGCAGCAGGCACTCCAGGTGGCCGGTGCAGTTCGTGTACTCACAACGCGTCTTGAGCGGTGCTAAGCCTGTTTTGAACTGATGTCACCTTTTGGTGGCGCGAATAGCAGTAGTTGCCCGATCTGTTCGTAACCGACCGACAGGCCAGCACTGATCGATGAAGCAGGAAGCCCACGCGCCTCTGGCCGGGGGTAGATCACACCGATCGTGTAATTCCACCATCAACGCGAATATTCTGCCCAGTAATATAACTTGCGTCACTAGAGAGCAGGAAACGTACCGTCTTAGCAACCTCAGGCACACTGCCATAGCGCCCCATTGGGATTCGTTTGCGACGTTCTTCAGTTTCTGGCAAACTATCAATAAATCCTGGCAACACATTATTCATGCGAATACCCTGAGCCGCATACTGATCGGCATAGATCTTGGTGAAACTGGCCAGAGCGGCACGCATCGCACCAGAAACAGGGAAGGTCGCCTCCGGCTCGAAAACGGCATAGGTGGATATATTAACAATTGCGCCGCTGCCCTGTGCGAGCATGATCGGTGTGACAAGGCGTGCGACGCGTACCACATTTAACATCACCATGTCGAGGCCGGTATGCCAATCGGCATCGGGAATCTGTAAGAGTGGGCCTTTTGGTGGATGCCCAGAATGATTGACGACTGCATCGATCCGGCCATAGTGTCGCATCGCCAAATCAACAAGCTCCTGTATATCTTTGGGCTCGGTAATTGAGCCTGTTAACCCAACACCACCAAGCGTGTGAGCTAATTCCTTCGCAGCCCCCGAAGGTGACATCAGCACGAGTTGATAGCCTGCTGCTGCCAGTTCCTGGGCGATTCCAGCGCCCATGCCGCGCCCAGCGGCGGTCACGATAGCGACATTTGGGTGTGTCATGTGTTCATCCATTCTGTAGTCTGTTGATCGCAATTATATCGACTTCGGCTGCAATATAGCCAAACGCCGTCCAGCTTTGAGTTGCCAGGAGGCGTTGGTATACCGCCTTAGCCGCCGCTATGTCGCCATTGGTTAAGTGCCAATTTCCCACTCCATATCCTTCGGTTACCAGTGTCAACTCCTCCTCACCTGCGGAAGGCTCCAACAAAACGGATGGTGCCAGAATCCCTTTGTACATGAGTAGTCGGCGATGGTAACCATCATTCTCAACCAGTGTTAGCTGTTCAGGTATACGTTCGAGTAGCTGCTTGGCTTGGGAGAACATACCCATGCGCCGGTATGTCATGATGTGCCAGTCGATCGTTGCTGTCAAACAGTCGTCATTATAGACATACTCTAGGCAGATTTGATATGCTGCTGCTGCTTGCTCAAATGCAGTGGTCAGGTAATACGCCAGCCCAAGGTGATACCAGATATTGAAATGGCTATTTGAAAGCGGGGTGTTTGCGGAGTTTGGGATGCCATCTGGTTCGATCTCGACAGGCTGTGTTCGGGCGAGTTCGGCAGCTCGCTCGAAATCGGCAATTGCGTATGCGAATTGGCGTGTTGAGATGTAGCGATGGCCGCGATGCCGGTACAGTTGGTGTGCATTGGGAAACCGGACAATCCCTTCACTGTAAATCGTAAACGCCTGCTCGAATTGGAAGAGATACGCCGCTCGTCGCCCATACCAGATCGTATGTTCCAGGTTTGGTTCTTGCTCATAGCGTGCCTTTGCTTCTGCTAACAATGCTATGCCGCGCTGTGTTGCTTCTGGAGAAAGTATTGGTGGATGCAGTGGTGTGCCAAGGAGCGATGTAATTGTGTCGCCAGGAACAGATGCAGTCATGCGCGATCCTTTCAATATCAGGTGCTTCATACTGCGGCTTATTGCGTAGGCGAACACAAGGTTCGCCAGTACGATATTCTGCGGTTTATTGTGCGGCGAACACAAGGTTCGCCAGTACGATGATGGGTATTGCGCAAACCTCGTGTTGGTTCTTGGTTCTGCACTTTTGGTTCTTGGTTCTTGTTCTCTTGTTCCTTTGTTCTTTGTTCTTGGTTGCATGATACAATTTCTCTCGATAGTAATCAATCTGGGGAGGGATGTTATGTGTCGTAGCATCAAGCAGCTTCGGAGCGCCGATACGCTGCCAACCGAGGCTGAGATTAGCGCTGCGGCGCTTCAGTATGTCCGTAAAGTGAGTGGCTACCGTGTGCCATCGCGCGCAAATCGTGAGGTGTTTGATGCGGCCGTAAGCCAGATCGCTCAGGCTACGGCGCAATTGCTCGCTGAGTTGGCAGTGCCTTCAGCACCAGCAGTTCCGCCTGAAGCGAGTACTTCATGAAAATCATCATCCCTGGGGGCAGCGGCCATGTTGGAACGCTGCTTGCACGCGAGTTCCAGCATGCTGGCCATGAGGTCGTGGTGCTGAGCCGTAACCCAACCCAGGCTGCATGGCGTGTGGTGCCTTGGGATGCAGCAACACTTGGTAGCTGGGTTAGCGAGCTTGAGGGTGCCGATGTGGTTATCAACCTGGCAGGGCGCAGTGTCAACTGCCGATATACCCAACAAAACCGTCAACAAATCCTCGATTCGCGAGTATCTTCGACACGTATCGTTGGCCAAGCAATCGCTGCTGCGAAACGGCCTCCGCATACCTGGCTGCAGGCTAGCACGGCCACAATCTATGCCCATCGCTATGATGCGCCGAATGACGATCTGAATGGCATTATTGGTGGAACAGAGCCACATGTGCCCGATACCTGGCGTTTCAGTATTAACGTTGCATTGGCTTGGGAACAGGCACTCAACGAAGCCCAAACCCCGCATACCCGCAAAGTCGCGCTGCGCGCAGCGATGGTGATGAGCCCTGATCGTGGCGGGATCTTCGACACCTTGCTTGGGTTGGTGCGTTTTGGGTTAGGCGGGCAAGCCAGCAATGGCCGCCAGTATATATCCTGGATCCATGAGCAGGATTTTGTGCGTGCACTACAGTGGCTGATCGATACGCCTAGTCTGGATGGTGCCATCAGTATTGCTGCGCCCGAACCGCTGCCAAATGCCACATTTATGCGTATTCTTCGCGAAACGTGTGGGATGCCATTTGGCCTGCCTGCCGCACGTTGGATGCTCGAAATTGGGGCACTGGTGATGGGTAGTGAGACTGAATTGCTTCTGAAGAGTCGTCGGGTTGTGCCTGGGCGGCTGACTGAAAGCGGCTTTCAGTTTACGCTACCAACCTGGCAGGCGGCTTGCCAGGAACTGTACCTACGGTGGAAAGAGGGAGCATGAGCCAGCCATTTGCCACCCGCCAGATCAATCTGCCAGCACCGCCGCGCACCACGCCACTTCCGGCTGGCCTTGATCCAGCCGATAATTTCTGTCATGAGCCTACCGCAAGCGGCGCGATTGATGGAGAAATACTCTTTGCACGGCTTGAACAGCGTTATAGTGGCTCGCAGGCATATGTGCGTGCAATTAGCTTGAGCGATCTTGAATTGATGCAACTCAGGCAATACCTACGTTGAAGCGTTATTTCTTCAGCGGCAACGCTGGCAATGCATCCGGCTGCCGTATGGCCTGGATACCCCAGAGTACAAGTGCGGTTGCCGCAGCCTCATCCAGATTCCCAATAAACGGCACGACATCGGGGATCAGTTCTAGTAAACCGGCAGTGGGGTTGAGAATATAGATCCCGCCGATAATGATCCCGGCTACTGCCAAAACCTTGTTGATCGTTGTCTTCTTCATAGGCTCCTCACTGGCAACAATAGCGATACGACGACCACATCCCCCACTTGTTGCAGCCACAAAAAGGGACGCACCATTACTGGGCGTCCCATTACCGCTGTACGTAGGCTAACTGACTTCACTAGGGTTAAGATACTTTGATCTGTGTGTCTCTGTGAGCCTCTGTGGTGAATACGTTTCATATCCTACGCCCCAAGCGGCTCAGCTGGTTTGCGCGGTGTGATCTCTAAGGTACTACCCGGATTCTTTGTGAAGCTCAACGTCGCCCCGGTTGCATCAACATCAACGATGACGCTATCACCAAGCTGATAGGTACCCTTGAGCAACTCACGCGAGAGCGGGGTTTCAATCAGGCGCTGGGCAGTACGGCGTAATGGCCGTGCGCCATACGAAGGGTTGTAGCCCTCACGTACGAGCAGCATTTTGGCCGCCTTTGTAAGCTCTAAAGTCACACCCTGCTCGCGCATACGGTCAGCAACCTCAGCCACCAACAGATCAATGATCTGGGTCAACTCATCCTCGGTTAGTGCTGAGAAGACGATAATATCGTCAATACGGTTGAGGAATTCTGGGCGGAATGCTTCGCGCATAGCTTCATTAACACGTTCGCGCGCAGCTGCAATTGCATTGCGATCATGGCTTCGCACCAGGCCAATTGCCTGCTGACGCACATGCTCCGTCCCAACATTCGATGTCATAATGATCACGGTATTGC
>JANLSE010000652.1:0-13978 GCA_031362265.1 Roseiflexaceae bacterium | reverse complement strand
CCGACGCCCCGCCGGAACTGGGCGACGGTTACGCGAAAATCAGTTGAAGATTCTGGGCGGGCCGATTCTGCGCTCACAGGCATGTCTCATTGCGCATCGCCGCAGTTTGGCCGCAAACCCCGATGTGCGCAGCTTAGTTCGAACGCTGCTGGAACATGTGGAGGCGCGCCAACGAGCGCGCAGTTACATGCAGGTAACGGCGAATATTCCGGGTGAATCGATTGAAGATGTGGGTCGGCGCGTAACGACGCGGCACGAACTGGCTGGGCTTCAAGGCCCGACAATTGCCCCATTATGGAGCAGTTCCCCCGATGACACACAACCCTGGTTTATGGTTACGATTGTTGTGCCAAATGAGCGTATGCTCGAACTTGTCGATCATCTGCGCTCGCTTGGTGGGGCTGGCATGGCTGTGGTACAGGTTCAGTATGTATTCTCGGAGCAGAGCGAGGCATTTGCGCGCCTGGATATTTGAGCGTTAGAGCGCAAAGCGCAGAACGCAAAGCGCAGAACGCAGAACGCAAAGGCACAAAGGCGCAAAGATAAAGAATAACTCCATACACTACACTCGTGCCCTGAAGAGGTTTCCCAGGGTTTTGAAGCCTCTGGTGCGATGACTTAATTGAAAGATTGGGAAAGCATTTGTACGCGGGCACGCTTTATTAACGCTGCCGATTGATTGAGCGTTACAGGTCGTATTCTCTGTGCCTCTGTGGTTCCGCCTGATTCTGCGGTTCTTAGCGGGCGAACACAAGGTTCGCCAGTACGATGCTGAGACGCTGATGGCCTGATGGGCATGGCTCTTTGTTCTTTGTTTTTTGTTCTCTTGGTTCTATCAGGGTTGCTATAGATGAGAGGCTCGCATGGACACAACACAACTAGCCATCCGTGCATTTCAACTCAGGGATGAAGCAAATGTAATCGCACTCTGGGCGCGTTGTGGCCTGATCCGGCCATGGAACGACCCACATAAGGACATTCAACGCAAACTGCAGGTGCAGCCGGAATTATTTCTCATTGGCATGTTGGGTGAGACCTTGGCCGTAAGTGTGATGGCTGGGTATGAGGGCCATCGTGGCTGGATCAATTATCTGGCGGTTGCACCAGAGGCCCAAGGCCATGGTTATGGGCGGCTGATCATGGAAGCTGCCGAGCAGCGTCTGCGGGCACTGGGATGCGCCAAGATGAATTTACTTGTGCGTACGTCGAATCATGCCGTGCTCGATTTCTATGAACGGTTAGGGTATCAGCGCGATGATGTATTCTGCCTAGGTAAGCGGCTTGAACACGACCAATAGATTATTCTGAGAATCGAGTATGATGAAAACAGTTTATGCTGTATGACGATACAATTGTAGCGATTGCGACACCGCCTGGTGAAGGTGGGCTTGGTGTTGTGCGATTCAGCGGCCCTGAATCATTGGCAATCTTGGAGGCCATGTTCAGGCCGATTCGGGCTGGGCGGTGGCGGCCATTTCGGCTACGGTTGGGGCATGTGCTAGATGTTGATGGTGGCCGTATCGATGAGGCGCTTGCGGTTGTGATGCGTGGTCCGCGTAGTTTTACTGGCGAGGATGTTGTCGAATTATCCTGTCATGGTGGGTCGCTTGTGTTGGCGCGGGTGCTTGGGCGGGCATTGGGCTGTGGTGCGCGCCATGCCAACCCTGGTGAATTCACCATGCGCGCGTTTCTGAATGGGCGTATGGATCTTGCTCAGGCTGAAGCGACTCTGGATGTGATTAACGCACAAACCACTACCAGCCTGGCATTAGCACAAGCTCAGCTTGGTGGTTGGCTTTCCCAAGAGCTACAGCGCGCGCGTGCACTATTACTGAACCCGCTTGCCTATTGTACTGTCCTAGTCGATTTCCCGGAGGATGAGGTCGAAGCGCAACCAATTGTAGAACCCATGCGCGAAGCATCCACTATTTTGGGCGCATTACTACGTGGCTCAGATCAAGGAATTGTGTATCGGCAGGGGGCGCGTGCTGCGATTGTTGGCCAGCCCAATGCTGGAAAATCCAGCCTGTTGAATGCACTATTGCGAATTGATCGGGCAATTGTCACGCCAATACCTGGCACAACTCGTGATACACTAGAGGAGACCGCAAATTTGGCTGGGGTACCAGTTGTCCTGATCGATACTGCTGGAATCACCGAGAGTCTTGATGTGGTCGAACGAATTGGTATTGAGCGCAGCCGCAGTGCCTTGGCGGGTTCCGATCTTGCATTGCTGGTTGTGGATGCCAGCCCGCCAGAGGTTATACACGCCAATGGCCTTGATCATATCTTACCAGAAGCCGAAGTTGTGTTGCTCACCAGGGGTAAGCCAACCATATTGGTACTGAATAAGATCGATCTTCCTGGGAGCCAGGAACAAACAGCATATCTGATTGAATCACTGGCCAACCAACGCCAGGAACCATTCGTAGCAATTGCATTGGTCTCAGCACGCGAAGGAATTGGTATCAGCGAACTCGGCCAACAGATCGCACAGGTATTGCTTGGGGGTGTCGATTCGGCGGGAACCCAGTTAGTTACCAACCCACGCCATCGTGAAGCATTACGGCGCGCTGTTGGGCATGTAGCAGATGGATTGAATGGATACGACCAAGGGATTCCCCACGATTTGTTGGCAATTGATCTCACCGCAGCACTGCATGCGATTGATGAAATTACTGGCAAGGCGATCGGGGAGGATCTACTGAACGAGATATTTAGCCGTTTTTGTATTGGGAAGTAACCTATGCGCTTCCGAACAAGCTATCTTCGCCCATTGGGCCTTTTTGCGCTCGCACTGATTTGTTTTCTCGCCGCACAGGGCACAGGTATTCGGCTGTTTTTTCATCTGTTCTACCTGCTCCTTGCGCTGCTTGCAGGCGCATATCTATGGGCTTGGTTGAACTTGCGTGGGTTGCGAATTGAGCGCGAAACCTTTACGCAACGCTCGCAGGTTGGTGAGACAGCCCGTGAACGTATTACGATTCGCAATGATTGGCCGATTCCGCGCCTGTGGATTGAGTTGCTCGACCATTCAGATATGCCGCAACATGGCGCAGGTTTTGTAGCGTACCTGCCAAGCAAGGATCGGCGGCGTTGGATGATCCGAACTCCCTGCACGATACGTGGCAAATTTACACTTGGCCCTGTAACTGTTGCCAGTGGTGATCCATTTGGAATATTCCGTATCGAGCGACAGATCAATAAGACCAGTGAGATCCTGGTGTACCCACAAACGATTCCTCTGCCTGGTTTTGTATTGCCGAGTGCTGAATTATCTGGTGGCCAGGAGACGAAAACCCGTACATACCATGTGACACCGAATGTCTCAGGGATCCGTGATTACCAACCTGGCGATAGTCTTAATCGGATTCATTGGCGCAGTACTGCACGAATGGGCAAGCTGATTGTCAAAGAGTTTGAACTCGATCCGACGGCTGAAGTCTATCTTGTGCTAGATATGCAGGAGAAGACTCAACAGATTTTGGATGAGCACGAAGCGCGCAAACTGGCTGGCGGTCGTGAGGTTCGCATGATTGAATCTACCGAAGAATATGCGGTCCAGGCAGCAGCAGCGATTGCGCGCCATCTGATCGACCAAAACCGGCCAGTTGGCCTCGTTGCTTGGGGGCAGCGGCGTGAACTCATACCAACCGAGCGTGAGTCGCGGCAGCTCTACAAAATTCTGGAGGCACTAGCGATATTGCGGGCGCATGGGGCACAATCGCTGGCGGAAGTTCTTACGGCGGAGGGTAGCCGTTTTGGGCGTAATTGCACCTTGGTGATATTTACATCATCGCTTGATGAGCGCTGGGTACGCGGCTTACAACAATTGCTCTATCGTGGTGTGCGTGCTATGGTTGTGTTTGTCGACCCCCAATCATTTGGTGGTTGGAAGGATTCATTGGCAGTCCAGGCTCGGCTCGCCGAATTGCGTGTCCCAACCTATGTGTATCGCCAGGGCTCTGATCTGGCCGATCTGCTTGGGCGGCCTGAAGCGCTGATGTCAACACGAATTTCGGCATAAACTGTGCGCCATTGCATTATGCACTCAATTGGGCCAGGGCGCGTAGCAGTGTACGTTTGGCAAGCAAGCCAACTAATTGCCCTGCCTCGTTTGTTACCGCTAAGCGTTCGTGGTTCCCTTCGAGCATAACCTGGATGGCATCGTTTTGTGAAGCCATTTCAGGGATTGATTGAATTGGCGCTGCGAATGCTAGCACAGATTGCTCGGGATCGGCTCCTGGGAGTGCTGGGTTAACGGTTGGTGTGCGCACGGCCTGAAGCCACGCATAGCGTAGCGGCGCTTCCATGGTGGTGAGTACAGTTGCAAAATCGAGCATTGCGACCGGCGCGCCCTGCTCAATCAGTACAAAATACTGGTGCTGTGATGCCAGTAATTGGCGCAGTCCAGTCGGAGTATCTGTACTAGCTAGCAGAGCTGGGATGCTTGTTTGCATGAGCAGCCGTACAACCGGTGGTGCCTCAGCATCGCGTACAGCGGCATCTTCAGTTGGAGTAGCATGTAGGGCAGCGCGCAGGGCTTGGTTCTCGCCAATAATACCAACATAGGAACCATCGCGATCGAGAACGGGTAGTGCATCGAGGCCCCACTCAATCAGGGTTGCCACAACTTGGGGTATCGCGGCCTGGATGTAGGCATTGCGTGGCTCATCGGCAATCAGTTCTGATAGTGGACGATCAGGCAGTGTTTGTAACACACCATTGCGCTCTTCTGGCTGTAACGCACGTAGCACGGCTAAGGGCAGCGGGAGAGCAGCACGACGCACAATATCCATACTATTCAATACTGCAACAAGGTGGCGCTGCTCATCAAGGATGGGTAGGATTGGTTGCTGGGTTGCCAAGAAGTCGCGCATTGCATCACGAAGCGAGGTTTCCTGGCTGGCGGCTTGGGCACCAGTATCGAGCACTTCACCGGCAGTTGCACTCCCAAATGGCCCGGATGAGCGCAACCGAGCGCGGTAGGCGCGCAGATCCTCGATCGTGACAAGCGCCTGTTCTAGCAGATCATCGAGCATTGGCATAATACGTGCTACACGATCCACTCGATCAACCCATTCAATCACAACCGGTTGTGCATCGGCTACCCCCGAAACCCCAATCGCACGCATACGGTGCCCAGGGCCAAAACCAGCCATACCACGGAGTGCCGTAGCACCTGTGGCGCCCTCACGGCGCAGGCGCTCTAACACGGCAATATATAAGGCCATTCCCTCACGACTATCACGCTCGTTGAGGTAGATGCGCACGCGCTGAATGGATTCGCCCGTCATGACAGCTCCCTTACCTCCCTATCCAACCATAGCTCTTTGTCTGTTTATCTTGTTTGTTTACCTTGGTGGTGTAAAATCAAATTCACCGCTCAATTCCGGCGCCCATAGCCAAGTGCTTGGTGCACAGCCTGCATAGGCTAGGCATGGGTCCATTCCGCTGCCAAACCAGCCATAGGGATCGACCTGCTTGCCATTATGGCGTACCTCGAAATGGAGATGTGGCGTTCCGCGAACAAAGCCGCTACTACCACTGCTGCCAACTAAATCACCAGCACGCACAATCGTTCCTTCGCCAGTATCTACTTTGCCGCGAAACTTCTTGGCGAATTTATCAAGATGCCAATAGACAGTTACGTAACCATTGGCATGCTGAATCCATACACCATTGCCACGATGGGTACTTGCAAAGGCCACCCCATCGGCAGCCGCATAAATAAATGTGCCAATGGGTTTATCCGGGAACGTATAATCGTGACCATCGTGGCTATCGTACTGTCCCCCAGCACGCCCGAGGTAATCGAGCATGATGCGATTCCCACGTTTCCCAGTATCTATCGTTGGGTATGCATGATCGAAATAGGCCAAGTGTGTAACACGTGTACCGACTGCCCATGGCCTGCGGAGGAATCCAACTGTTGCGTTAGGCTGTTGTGGCTGGAGTTGAGGTAATTCATTGTTGAAATAGGTAACAAAGGCGGCATTGAAGCGTTGGACAGCCGCGAGCCATTCTGCGCGAGTTCTCCCAATCGCGAGGAATCGCTGTACGGCTACGCCTTCGGGAACTTGTGCAAGGGTTAGGGTAATTGTCGTACCATCGGTGAATGTCAGCGTAGGTGGATTCTCATATGGCCCGAGCCCGGCACGCAGTTCGCGAGCCGCCCAATCGGTTTGCTGCTCAAAGCCTGCTGGGCCAAGTGGCGAGAACGGTTTCTGGAGCACCTCGGTAGGTACAGTTGCATTACTGAGGAGTTCATTGCTTGCCTCAGCTAATGCCAGGAGCATCCGGGGCGATATGCCATAATAGGCGCTTGTTCCATTGAGGATCTGCGCTGCTGTCTGGTTTCCTTCGCGATAACTCTTCAGCGGGCCAGGTTGCTGATCGAGAAACAGTTGCACATGTTCCTCAACCGAAGGTTGGGCATGCAATTGGCTTGGCACGATACCAAAGCAGAGAATCAACACGAGCAGTACAAAATATTGTAGGCGTGGAGTAGTAAGATGCATAACACGTCTATTGTAGCATACGCTATTCTTCGAGATCGTCAGTACTTTGGTCATCACCTTGGTCATCTGGCTCATCGTCGCGCGCATCACTAGCCCCAGCAATCAGCAGAATATACTCACCGCGTGGCTTTGTCACAGCGGGCGATTCAAGTAATTCTGCGAGTGGTGCCCGCTCCATAAGCTCAAACTTTTTTGTGAGATCGTTTGCCAATGCAGCCGGGCGATTCCCATAAATCTCCAGGGCATCACGTAGCGTTGCCGCAATGCGATACGGGCTTTCATAGAAGATTAAGGTGTGTGGTGAGGTTGCATCAACCGCGAAGAAGCGGCGGCGTGGGCCACCCTTGCGTGGTGGGAACCCGCGAAAGGTAAAGCTATGCAACGCTAACCCCGAGAGTACCAATGCCATAATGAGCCCGGTTGGCCCAGGAATCATCGTGAAGGGTAGTTCCTCGGCGATAGCACTACGAATAATCGTAAAGCCGGGGTCGGCAATCCCTGGTGTACCAGCATCAGTCACTAATGCAACCGATTTGCCCTGCCGTAGCAGATCCAAAATCTTCGCACCGGCTTTGCCCTCATTATACTCATGAAAGGAGATCTGTGGTTTGGAGATTTCGAAATGCTTCAGCAGAAATCCAGTCTTACGCGTATCTTCACTGGCAACATAATCAACTGAGCGCAATGTCTCCAGCGCACGCAGCGTAATATCACCCATATTTCCGATTGGAGTCGCAACGAGATATAGCATTAAACAATACCTACACTAACTGTGCAGGTATTGTAGCGGTGCAAGGCGTATGTGTCTAGTAGGAGCGATAGAGCGCACGGCGCAAAGCGCAAAACGCAGAACGCAGAACGCAGAACGCAATTCATAGAGTATCAAGGCCGATGCTGTAGGCTTCCTGTGGTTATCCGTCCAATGCCGCGCGCAGGCGATCATTTTTTTCTACTCGAAGGATGCCGTTACTGAGTGCAAGTGGGCGGACGGTATATGGATCGAGTCCACAGACAAAACCTGGCTGCATCGGCCCGCCGCCAGCCAGCGTATGATTACGCTCGGTCATACAATAGAAATCGACCTCACCCCAGACGTATGGCTCAAGGTTGAGAATGCCACGTGTGCCAGGCGCGACGGTTACTTCATTGTTCCAGTTGGGCAGTGAAACAACCATGGGTTCACCACTTGTGTTCTCCACTACGAGTTGTGGCTGTTGATTGGGTGCCAATGTCAGGCTGCCTTTATTGCAGCCCTGTGGCCCGATGACTAAATCTGGCTGAGTGCCAGGGCTGGCACAGGCGGAGAGCAGTATAAATAGTATAAATAAACATATTGATCGCATTGTTATCCCTCGTACGATGGTGAGATCGGCTGGCTCGAAAACTATGAGAATAGAGCGACTGACACGCTGCCACATGTTAGCCTGGCACATGCCAACACCCTTCAATGCCAGTTGGATCACGATTTTCACCACCGAACCATACTTCATAATGTAGATGTGGCCCACTAGCCATTCCGGTGCTGCCAACGCGCCCAATCGGTTGGCCGAGATCGACCCGTTGGCCGTCGCTGATTCCAACTACCGCTAAGTGTGCGTAGAGTGAACTCCATCCACTTGTATCATCGACAATTCGGATCACATTCCCGCCTGGCCAACTATCGAGATAGACATGTGCTATTCCAGCATTAGTTGCTAACACTACAACCCCATCTGTGGCACTTGGATCGGCATATTGATCGCCATCGCCATCAATCCCAAGGTCGATCGCTCCCGCAATGCCAATTGGCGCATGTGTGCCTTCGCCATACCCTTGGGTAACGAGTACATGCTCAGGCGCAGCTAGCAATGGGCAGGCACGCGGCATTCCATCGGGTAGCTGAGCTGGAACTGCGGTTATGCTCGGTGCAAGTGGCACACTTGTTGCCGGCAGTACTTGTGTAGGAGCGAGTGACACAGTCGGTATAGCGGCCAACACTACGAGTGTTGGTTTTGCAGCCGCAGCATGGGCTGGTGCAACCTGATGTTGCGAGCCAACGAATTCGCCACCAAACAGTGCGACTATTCCAAGCATTGCTACACACAATAGTGTGGCAGCAAACGGTCGCCAATGTGATGGTGAACGTACTGCAATTGGTGGGGCCAGTTGCGTGATATTCACCTGTAGCGCATGTGCCACTCGTTGCAAATCATGCGTATCAAGTGGAGTTATTCCATATTCAGCTGCGCCAAGCGCTCGTGCAGACACCCCACTGAGTACGGCTAGTTCCGTAATCATCATCTTTCGTGCGGTGCGCAACGTACGAATTGGGTGCATATGCCTCCTACAAACCGAATCAACTGTTTGCAGCATACTCGCAAGGCACCCATTTGAACCTTACTACATGTTTACACTTTTGACCATTATGTTTGGTATACTATAGAAGAACACGCTGAGAAATGAGGCAACAATGTCCTACCAACGATCATGTGCTGCTGTGGGGCTGATTGGGTTGCTGTTTGTGGCGTGCAGCAGCGCGCCCTCAGCCTCGGCTCCGATTGCAACATCTACTGTCGCTGTCGCACCAACCCAAGCGCTGGTACCAACCCAAGCGCTGGTACCAACCCAGGTACCGCCGACTTCGGATACACGCGTATTGACTCCTGAATCACAGTCATCAACTGCCGCGATTGGCGAATTTATTACTCCCGAGGGGTACCATGGCCTTGGAAAGGTTGATGCGCCGGCAACGATTGTCATGTATTCAGATGTTTTCTGAAGCGCCTGTGCCTTCCACGTGATGGAAGTAGAACCACAGCTAATTGCGCAGTTTGTTGCAACTGGTAAAGCGCGCCTGATCTATCGCCACCTTGCACAGATCGGCCCTGAATCGCTTGTAAGCGCCGAGGCGATGCATTGTGCCGGTGATCAGGGTAAGTACTGGGATATGCGCCGCACACTCTACGAACGTCAGAATGACTTGTATAGTGCTGGGAGTATCGAAGGGGGACTTACATTTATTGCGGGGGATTTAGGCCTCGATAAGCAACAATTTAGCACCTGCCTAACCAAACATACCTATCAGGCTGCTGTTCAAAGCGATATGGATTCGTCGCTGGCAGCCGGAGTACGCCAACGCCCCGTTTTTGAAGTCAATGGGCAGCGGTTGGTTGGCGTACATCGGCTTGAAGATTTCGCGCTGCTGATTAATCAGTAGCATACGAGCTATGGGTTAGCGCCCAATGCCTATGAACCTTTCTGCGGCCGAACCCTGGGCAGGAATACTATTGGCCAGAGATTTGGCATCTCGCCAACCGGAACCTCAATCAGGGTTGGGCCGTTGGCTGCGAAACCACGCCGTAATGCATCACGCAGATCATCTGGAGTGTGTGCGCGGATGCCTTGTGCGCCAAATGCCTCGGCAAGGCGTACAAAATCGGGGTTGCGCAATTCGCTTCCGATCACACGATTGCCATATTGCTGCTGCTGTGTTCGGCGCACATTGCCAAAGGCTCCATCATTAAATAGTACCGTTACGGTGGCGATTTGATGTTGAACAGCAGTAGCCAGTTCTTGCACATTGAACATAAACCCACCATCGCCTGTTACCGAAATGACGCACTTATCGGGATGGGCAACTTTTACCCCTAAAGCAGTGGCAAACCCCCAGCCCAGCGTGCCTTGGTAGCCAGTCGAGATAAATGTTCGCGGTTGGTAGATCGGCAAGGCAAAGCGGCTCGCATAGCCAACCTGCGTCATCTCTTCGACGAAGAACCCATCATCGGGTAGTTCTTCGCGAATGATCTTAAGGAAGCCCATCTGCGGCTCAAGATAGGCTGCCCGACTCGCTGTTTGCGCCCGCAACGCTGCACATTCTGCACTGCGCGATTCGCGTGGTTGAAGGTGTTGTGTGATTGCCTCTAGCAGTGCTGGTACGGCTTCCTGGCTACGAGCCACAATTCCAACCGCAGGCGGTGTTATTCGGGTCTGCTCCATTGGGTCAATATCAATGCGAATGACCGCCAGTTCCGAATCGTAGCCCCAATTCTGGAGCGGTGCCTGGAGGCGGGTACCAATCGCAAGAACGACATCAGCTTTTGGCCAAAGAAGATGAGCCTCAGGTAGCCGCAAACTCAACGGGTGGCGGCTGCTGAGAATACCATGGCCTGATTTCGCTGAGACAACAGGTGCCTGCAGGAGTTCGGCTAGCTCCTGAATCGATGCACTGGCCTCAATGGCACCACTTCCCACGAAAATAAGTGGCTGTTTGGCCTTACCCAGCAATGCCGCAGCACTTGTGATTGCATCATAATCAAGTGGTGGAATGTGTATTGCATGCCGGATAGGCGTTGGATCGACCTCAGTTCGAGTCGCAAGCACATCTGGTGGCACTTCAATCCCTACTGGGCGCGGCCTTCCACTGTGTAGTTGTTTGAATGCCTCAGCGATGATATCTGATGCTTCGGCTGGAGTTGTGATGCGCTCTGCCCATTTGGTGAGGGTACGCAAAATCCCCAGTTGATCGGGGATCTCGTGTAGTAGCCCATAGCCGCGACCAATGCTCGACGACTGGATTTGGCCCGTTAGGCACAGCACGCGCGCGTTTGTGCTATAGGCCGTTGCGAGCGCAGCTGTGGTGTTGAGCAAGCCAGGGCCTGGAACGACGCTATAGACCCCGACTCGGTCGCTTGAGAGTGCATAACCAAGTGCCATATATGCAGCGCCTTGCTCATGGCGTGTGTGAATGAGCCGAATTGCGTCGCGTGCATCATACAGCGCGGCAAACAGGGCGTCGTTTTGCACCCCTGGTAGGCCAAAGATTGTGTTGATACCCTGCCCAACTAGTGAAGCCACAACTGCTTCACCACCCGTTATTCGTACCATGCCGCACCTCCAGTGTGCCATGTGTCCAATCATTCAGCGTTGAAGATCGGAAATCGATATCTTGGCTATTGTAGCTCATTGCTACTTGGTGTTGCAAAACAGGCGCGATTCTTGATAGCTGTATTTGCTTGACATCTACGCACAAACGTACTATCCTGCGAACGAATGAATGAGCATTTTCAGTAGAGGAGCTACTATGGCCTTGGATCTTGCTGCCCTGAGCCGCCAAATACGTGCCATGAGTGGTGCACTCACGCTGGATGCAACTGCCCGTCAGCAGCAGATCAGCCTTGCGCTTGGGCGTTATCTGGAGGAATCGGATCAGCATACTGCATGGGCCAAGGCAAGTGATCTTAGCCGTGAGGGGTTTGCATGGCTGTTGGCACGCCCAGTTGAGCCACTTAATGCCATTTATGATCTTCCTGCCCATCCAGGTGATTATGCCTTAGTTGCCACCGATGGCTCACAGATCGATGTCGAGCGCCATGGCATGGTCGCTTGTTATGTTATCAATATTGGGCGGGTTTTTCTGCGCTATGGCACGCAATCGGGTGCCAAACTCAGCTCGCAACCAATGCTCTACTATCTTGATGAGGATCTCTATATCAATGATGGTGTACGGCGCATTCCAATTGAGGGCAATCTCCTTAGTGCACGCCGTGATGTCGCTGAGGGTGTCGCACTTGGTACACTCGCCCAAGAATTCCTCGATGGCAGTTTGCCTTCTATTGCATTACAGGATGGCACGCTTGTCCGTTGGACACTTGCGGGAGCCGACAAAGCCGTGCAGCAGCGTTTTCTGCAACCCTATTTGGCCTATCTTGATGAATTGCACGAGCGTGGCATTCCAGTTGCATCGTATATCAGCCGGCCACGTGCGCCCGAGGTAGCTGGCGCGATTCGCCTGATGTTCTGCCCAGATGTAGATATCGATCAGGGCAGAGGGGCCAAATGTAGCGAATGTAGTGATCAGGCGGCCGGGCGTATTCCTTCCTGTTTTGTTTGCCAAGGGCTCAGCGATGCCGATATCCTTGGTGATATGCTTGCCGAAGGGCAGCGTGGCCCACTGTATGTCTCACTTTCGCGCGTTAATCTGGAAGCCTATGGGCCACATCTAATTCACTTCTTCTATATGAAGGTTGGTCGTGAGGTGGCACGTGTCGAGATTCCACGCTGGGTTGCCGAAGATCGTGCGCGCCTCGATCTTGTTCATGCCATCATATACGATCAGTGCATGAAGGGCCAGGGGTATCCGGTTGCATTGGCGCGTGCCCATGAGCAGGCGATTGTCAAAGCTACTGATCGGCGCGCGTTCCAAAGTATTGTTGAGAATAGCCTGCTACGTGCCGAATTACCAGCCGAGTCATCACGTAAGCGTGAATCGAAGGAGCGCCAGGCGTTATAGGGCGAAGCGAGGTGCTGGATGGCAGATAACAGCGTAGTGATTCGGCGTGGGCACTATAGCGATCTTAGCTCGGTGATGGAGATCTGGTATGCGAATGAGACCGCTGATGATCCCCAACCACATGCGCGCTCCGCACTCCTGCCTGAATACCCGCATCTTCTCGATACGGGCGAATTATGGATCGCTGAGGTAGCAGGTGTTGCGGTTGGGTTCGCCGGGGTGATCAAGCGTGGCAATACGGCCTTCTTGACGGATCTATTCGTTGATCCACAGCATCAATCGAGTGGACTGGGGATGCAGTTGCTGCATGCTGCATTTGAGCAGTATACTGAGGAAATCCGGTTTACGGTCAGCTCTTCCGATCCGCGCGCCCTGGCGCTGTATATTCGTGCTGGTATGCAACCCTGTTGGCCGAACTTCCTGCTGCGTGCCCATAATCTTCGCGCAGCCGCATTCGACAAACCTAGCTTAGTGATTACAGCTGCTACTGTTGATGATCCAGAGCTGTGGGCTTGGGATGCAATGATCTCTGGGCGTGAACGCCAGCAGGATCTGGCGTTCTGGGTTGAACGTGAAGGTGGCGAGCCACTCTGGATCATGCATGGTGCCGAGCGGGTTGGCTATGCGATTGTGCGTCTACGTGGTGGCACGATCTGGCAACCGCATGCGGCAAGAATTGGGCCAATGGGGGTGCGTTCGCCGCGGTATGCCGCAGCTGCCTGTGCTGCTGTTGTCCAGTGGGCAGCAGAGCGCGCCAAAAGCACTAGTATTGATTTGCTAGGCCCACATCCTGGGCTTGCTGTCTTGCTCGAAGTAGGCTTTCGCATCACATATGTTGAAACGTTTATGCTTGTAGGGGATCAGCCATTCTTCGATCCAAGTTGTTACAATGGGTCGGGTGGAGCGCTTTTTTAGGGTGTGTTATTGCTAGAAATAGTGAATCATGGGCACTTTGGGGTTTGAGCTATACTAGCTTTGGAGTAAAGCTGGATTGTTGGCAAGGAATGCGCGTGCCGCAGCAGTATCTTTGCTGATTTGTGCAATCAGAGCCGCAATCCCATCGAATTTCTGCTCACTGCGCAACCGCGCTAAGAACCCAACGCGTAGGGGTTCGCCATAGATATCGCCATTGAAATCCAGAATATAGGTTTCAATGCGCCGCTCAATCCCATCAAATGTCGGGCGTGTC
>JANLSE010000609.1:0-1674 GCA_031362265.1 Roseiflexaceae bacterium | reverse complement strand
CCAAGGCTGCCTGACGACGCGCAGCTACTGCTGCGGCTTCCTCAACCGGTCGCACCCCACCATCGACCTGCATATCGCGCTGGAGCACGTTATAGTCATCAAAATCCTCGGCATCAAAATTGCCACCACCAAACAAGTTATCACGCTTGGGAATAGCACTATACCCTGAGAAGATGAAATCGGTACCAGGAATAAATTGGAGCATGAGTTTGGCGGTTTTGCGGATGGCCGAGTGCGAGGCGAGTGCATCATTTCCCGCAGCAACCTCGAGATCAAGCATGGCGGCCAGCAGATTTTCAGCCAATACCACCCGCACCCCACCAGGAAGCGATTCAGGTAGCGCAATGCACGAGATTGAGCCATTCTGAATACCCTGACTACCAGCACCATGCGTGATCATCAGGCAGCGCGCCTCTAGATACAGCATAGAACACCCTTCGGCATGGCCCATCAGTGCCTCGGAGCCTGTACCGGAGGTAAAGCGCACCTTGACCCCACGCGAGGCATATGCCGATGCCAGAAATGCCTTGGACCACGGGGTATCATCGCCATCCACAAACGAACGCTCAGTTCCATATACCGAGAGCGTTTCGGCATAGGTTGTCAGCCCCTTCATGGCTAAGCGCAAACCCATCGATTCCTCGATTGAGCATTGGGTGAGTACACCACCACGGCCACTCTGTGTCCCAACCAGGATTGCCAATGCATTAAGCGGGGCAAAACGCGCGATCCCAACGGTGGTTTCGACCTCAGCAAAGCCGCGCAGGGCTGCCTCAGCGGCATCGGCAGCCAGCAAAGCAGGATGTTCACGCTTGTTCGTCACATGGGCCTGATTGGCGGGAGTTCGACGCACACGCATCTTAGCTAACCCAACCATCATCTCCAAAACGTTCATGTGGCGAATGATCTCGACCAATTTAGCCGGTGTGCAGCCTGCCACAATTCGCCGGATCTCTGAACGCGGCACATTAATATCAACCAAGCGCCGCGCAATTTCGCGTGCTGGCATTACCATTGCCGCCTCGGCACATGCCAAATCGATCGCATGATCGGCAATAAAGCAATCCAGCATATCAAAATCGGCGCGAGCGCGACCATCAAGCTCAACTACACGCCCTGCTTCGATGCATAGGCTCGGAGATGGATCGTATGGGCTATCGGCAACGATTAGGCCAGCTTCAGGCCACTCTTCAACGAATGTCTCTTTGTTGATATCGCGCGCGGCGAGGAGCGCAAAGCGGCGGGATTGGGTCATCACGCGACCTCTTGATTCTATGGTTGGTACGCCTTGACTGGTGAATGCATTTATTATAGCATGCGTCGCTGCCAACACTCTGTATTCCTATGTTGCCTGTATCACTTTCTGTATCCGTTTTCCAGCAGCGAGCGATACCAAGCCCGACAATCCATGTGGTTACATGGGTTATAATCACAATCGAGGTTGTCTCCATATAAACACAAACAGGCACCAAAACGCAAAGGCGTGAAGACACAAAGACGCAAAGAGAGCTAGATCGTATGGCCAAATCTAATCATACAACAATCTCAGTGCAAAACTGTAAGAAATACCTCAACAAACGACCATTGATCACTATACCATCTAGCTAGCGCCGAGGTTGCTATTGTATGGACAACGAACGCGCAAATCGGGAGGCTACTATGTATGGAACAGTC
>JANLSE010000035.1:0-7089 GCA_031362265.1 Roseiflexaceae bacterium | reverse complement strand
TGCGGGTGAGGTTGGTGCTGCGGGGGTCGCGGTGCCGCAGCCAAGCATGAGATTGGCGGCGAGCAGGTACACAACGATTGTGAGTGGATTGAGGATATGCTGCTTGAATGAATGGTCGTTCCTAGTCATTGTTCTCTCCTGGCAAAGCCATATTGGCGATATTGGCCTTATTGATCAATGTGAAATCCCCGATGGATGCGGGCGCCCTGATGATTGGCATCTTGTGAGAGGACGTCATTGAAGAAATCGATTTGGACATCGTCATTGAGGTGCATGTTTCCATAGTTAACTAGCTTCTCAAAGGTACGCTGCGCCTCAGCAGCATGCCCCAGCTGACGGAGCGCCAACCCCTGCTAGAAAATCATATCGGGCGGCTGATCGTTATAGTATACACTAGATGTTGGCTCAATTGTGCCCATTGACGCTTGCTCGGGTGCAGCTCTGGGCTTCTGCAAGCTGGCCATTCCTTGCATATGCTCGCCCTAGCATATATGGCTCGAACAATCGGATATATGATGCGTCAGGCGATTGGTTCGTGAACATGCTGCGATACCAGTCAACACAGGGCTAGCCTAGCACTGATTTGACAAGTAGTTAAAGGTCTCATAGAATCACGATATCTCATCGTGCAAACGTTGACAATGCATAAGCTAAGGAGGTGCTTAGGGCTTAAAAGCCCGATGAGACAGATGCTCATGGTGCTAATTCAAAAGTAGTCGGAACATTGCAGATTTCTGAATGCGTATTCCAGTGAAGGAGAGTTCGTCAATGACGAAGTTTAAACTCGTCACTACCATGGTTCTTGCCATGATGGTGGCCGTAGCATGCGGCGGTGCCCCTGCCGCTGCCCCAACCGCTGCACCAGCAGCAGCGCCAACCGCTGCACCAGCAGCAGCGCCAACCGCTGTTCCGGCAGCGGAGCCGACCGCCGCCCCTGCCCCGACCGCTGTTCCTGAGCCAACCGCTGCTCCTGCTGCAGAGGCAACTCCTGCGCCAACTGAGCAGCCTGCGCTTTCCGCTGGCCCATTAGCAGATGTGCCGCGCAACCGCACCGTAAACCTCGGCTGGAGCATTTCGTCACCAATTGGTGTGACCAACCCGTGGGCCATTCCCGGGTATACCCATCAGGAGGGCAACGCCTTCTTGTGGGAGCCGCTGTTCTACTTCGGCATCTTCACCGATAAGGACATTCCATGGCTTGCAGATAGCATGGAGTACACCAAGCCGGACTTTACTGAGCTGACAATCAAGCTCAATAAGGATGCCGCATGGAGCGATGGCACGCCAGTAACCTCCAAGGACATTGTCTTCACCTTCGAAGGCCAGCTTAAGAATGACAAGCTGCCCTATCACGGTGCGTTCGTTCAGTACATGAAGGACGTTAAGGCAGTCGATGATAAGACGGCAGTTGTGACGTTCAACATCCCAGCGCCACGTTTCAAGTTCGAAGTGCTAACGCTGAAGTTCGACACTGGTATTCCGATTGTACCCGAGCATATTCTGGGCAAGGAAGCGGATGTCAACGCGTTTGTTGGCGGTCTTGAGATGCCGCACTCCGGCCCATACAACCTTGTGCAGTGGGATAAGAACCAGAAGATCTACGATCTGCGCCCAGATTGGTGGGCTGTCAAGGCTGGCCGTGAAGCACTGCCTGAAGTCAAGCGCATTGTCATGGTGAACATTGGTGGCCAGGTCGGCCAGAATATGGATACCGTGATCCAGCGCGAAGTCAACAATGAGTTTGACGCGATCCTCGACGTTCGATCCTCAGTAGCCAAGCAGATTCTGAGCGAGAACCCGAAGATCACCTCGCACTCCGGCAATGAGCCGCCCTACGGCTATTTGGACTGGTGGCCAAACTCGCTGTGGGTCAACACGCAGCTTGCACCATACAACGACCCGAACGTGCGCAAGGCTATGGCCCTGTCAATCGACCGTGACAAGATTGACGAGATTATCTACGACGGCGCAAAGATCTCGACAATCTATCCATTCCCGCTCTACCCAGGCCTGCAGAAGTTCGCCGATAGCCCAGCAGTAAAGGCGCTTGAGGCGAAGTACAACCCCCGTGAGTTCAACCTCGAGAAGAGCTCCGAGCTCATGACTGCTGCTGGGTTCACGAAGAATGGCAGTGGCCTGTGGGAGAAGGATGGCGCGACTATCTCGGCCGTGATCCAGGGCTTCGAGGGTATTCACGCCGACATTGTTCCTGTATTGGTTGAGATGCTGCTGAATGGCGGCTTCGATGCCAGCATCAACTTCGGCACCGACGCATACAATAACATGGCCGATGGCAAGCCGGGCATGTATATGTTCGGACATGGCGCCAGCTTGAAGGATCCCTATGCGGTCTTCGATCTATACAGTAGCCGCAATAGCAAGCCACTTGGCACCACCGCTGGCAACAATGCTTTCTCACGCTATAGCAACCCAGAGTTCGATAAGCTTCTGGATGAGATGGCACCGCTGAGCAGCGAGGATCCCAAGTTCCAGGCCAACGCGGCCAAGCTGATGGAGATCTACTGGCGGGACACGATCGACATCCCGATTATCCAGTGGCTACATCGCATTCCTTACAACCAGACCTACTGGACGAACTGGCCAACCACCGCTAACCCAGCTGGTGGTACCAATGGTGCCTTCTGGGCGCACACTGGTATGCTGGTGATTACCCAGCTGAAGCCGGCTCAGTAAGCGTTGGTGAGGCGGTCGTGTGGTGCGAGAGTACCACGCGACCGCCGCTTCCAAGTCTAGCATCACGCAACTCTCGTTGCGATGCTAAGGTCATTGTAGAGCATATCATCTCCCGCCAGACCGGTTTCCGATACGCGAGGAAAACGCCGTGAGCCTAAAAAAAGTAATCGAACGCTTGCTGTTCCTCATCCTGGTGATCTGGGCAGCGTCCACGATCACCTTTTTCATCCCGAGGATCTCACCGAAAAACCCGATTCGCGAGCGCTTTGCTGCGTTGGCGCGCACCGGAGGCTTCTCGCCTGGCGATATGGAAAAGATCGTCGCCTCATTCAACACCAAGTTTGGGCTCGACAAGCCGCTCATCGAACAATACTTTGACTATGTTGCGAGTATTGCGCGCTTTGATCTGGGTATCTCACTCAACCAGTATCCGAAGACGGTAGCTGAGCTGATCATGGAGTCGTTGCCCTGGACAATCACGTTGCTTCTCGTCACAACTGTCCTCTCGTTTGTGATTGGGAACTTGCTGGGTGCGGTGGCCGCGTGGCCGCGTGCTCCAGCCTGGCTGCGCGCAATCGCCACACCATTTGTGCTGCTTCAGGGTGTTCCACCAGTATTGCTTGGGATCTTACTGCTCTTTTTTCTTGGCTTTAAGCTAAAACTCTTACCGCTTGGCAGTGCCTACTCAACAGGTGTTGTGCCAGATTGGTCGTTCTCTTTCTTTCTGGATGTGGTCAAACATCAGATCATGCCCGCGCTCTCGCTGACGCTAGGCTTTATTGGCGGCTGGGTGCTTTCCATGCGTGGCATGGGTGTGACCATACAAGGCGAGGACTATGTCAACTTTGCCGAGCACAAGGGTCTGCCAGGAACGCGCATCTTTCGAGACTACTATCTGCGTAATGCACTCTTGCCTCAGGTTACGGGCTTGGCGCTGGCATTGGGTGGTCTGGTCTTCGCAGGCTTGCTCGTTGAGGGCTTGTATGGCCTGCCAGGGCTTGGCTCAGTACTGAATGCTGCAATCCAATCGAATGATTTCCTGGTGATCTATGGCATTGTGCTCTTTATCACCATTACTGTTGCAACCTTGATGGTTGTTGTCGAGTTACTCTATCCGCTACTCGATCCGCGCATTCGCGAGAGTTAGAGAGGCCAGAATGGCAACGATTGCAGTTTCTCAACCGCAGCTACGGCAGCCCAGTAAGCTTACCCTCATGCTGCGCTACCTACGCCGCAATAAGAGCATGGTCTTTGGCCTGCTGATTTTGCTTTTTCTGGTCGGGTTTACCGTGATTGGGCTGCTTACTGTTGACACCAAGGATGCCTATCCGCTGTCGGTTCGCGGGAAGCAGGAGCCTAGCCTCAAGTATCCGCTCGGCACCGACTTTTTTGGCCGTGACATGCTGGCGGCGATGGTTGTTGGCATGTGGCAGACAGCCTTGATCGGTGTTCTCGCCGGTGGGCTTGGCACCTTGATCGGCGTTGTTCTCGGGTTTATCTCGGCCTACTTTGGTGGGATCCTCGATGCTCTGATCAAGGGTATCTGCCAGATTCTTACTCCGATCCCCGCTTTTCTTATTCAGGTTGTGCTGGCGGGCTCGCTTGATAAGCGCTCGGTGACGATCTACACGATGGCATTTGTGGTCGTGCTACTAGCGTGGATGGCGCCAACGCTTGTGATCCGTTCGCAAGTGCTCTCGATGAAGGAACGCCAATTCGTATCGGTCGCCAAACTGTCGGGTGTCGGTGATCTGGGGATCATATTCGGCGAGATCTTGCCGAACTTGCTACCATTCATTGTGGCCGCGTTTGTTGGCCAGGTATTTGTGGCGGTGTTCGGCTCATTCTATCTCTCAGTGCTGGGCCTTGGGCCGTTGCGCGAGCCGCTGATGGGGAACCTGATCTGGGCTGCCCAAGGTCAGTCGGCGTTCTTCAACGGCTGGTGGTGGTGGCCAATCTGGCCATCGCTGGCAATGGTACTCATCCTTAGCTCGCTGGCGCTCATCAACATGGGCATGGACGAGATCGCCAATCCGCGCGTACGCAGATCGGAGTAACAGCTACCCATGAACCCCGTACTCCACATAAAAAACCTTCAAGTCTCGTACTACACCGACTCCGGTCGTGCCACTGCCCTTGATAACGTCAGCCTGTCGCTGAATGCTGGCGAAAAGCTCGGATTGGTTGGCGAGTCTGGCTCAGGCAAAAGCACAATGGCGCTGGCGATGATGCGTATGATCAAGCAGCCAGGTAGGATCGAGGGTGGCCAGGTATTCGTCGATGATGAGGATCTACTCGAGCTTTCGGATGAGGAGATGCTCAAGGCGCGCCTGAGCAGGATCGCCTACATCCCACAGGGCGCGATGAACTCACTGAACCCAGTGATGCGGATTGGTGCTCAAATGATCGACGCAATCAAGGCCCATGAGCCAAAGGCTGCCAAAGCCGATATGGAGGAGCGCTGCAAGCAGACGCTTGAATCGGTTGATCTCAAGCGCAGCGTCTTCAAAATGTATGCCCATGAGCTCAGCGGCGGCATGAAGCAGCGCGTTTGCATCGCGATCAGTATCTTGCTTAAGCCGAAGGTGATTATCGCCGACGAGCCGACCAGTGCGCTCGATGTGGTGACCCAGCGCCAGGTGATGGAGACGATCGATCGCGTGCAGAAGCAGATCGGCGCTGCGGTGATCCTGATCGGCCACGATATGGGCCTGATGGCGCAGTTTGTCGATAAGGTAGCGGTGATGTATGCTGGGCGTCTTTCTGAGGTGAGCAGTGTTCGCCAGATGTTTACGGAGCCAAAACACCCATATGCGACGGCGCTGATCAATAGCCTACCAAGCCTGGATAACAAAGGGGTGTTTCAGGGCATCCCAGGTTTGGCACCATCGCTCTTACGCCTGCCAAGCGGCTGTACATTTCATCCGCGCTGCTCACGAGTAATGGATGTCTGTAAAACTGTACGCCCCGACCCGATGAAGCTATCGAGTGGACAGATTGTAGCGTGCCATTTGTATGCGGAAGGGGCGTGATCATGGCACCACTTTTGGATGTTCAAAACGTTACGAAAATCTACTCGCGCGGTGTGCTGTCGAAATCATCTACGACCGCGCTCAATAACGTTTCGCTGCACTTGGAGCAGGATAAGCCGACGATCATGACTGTCGCTGGTGAGAGCGGGAGTGGTAAGACGACATTGGCAATGCTGCTGCTTGGGTTTATTGCGCCAACCTCCGGCCAGATCTTCTATAAGGGCCAAGATATTAGTCGCCTGCGTGGCGACGATCGTATGACCTTTCGCCGTGAGGTCCAGGCGGTGTTCCAGGATCCATTTGCAGTATTCAATCCATTCTACACTGTTGATCATCTGCTTTCGGTGCCAATTGCCAAGTTCAAGCTTGCCAAATCCAAGGCTGATGCACACGATAGAATGGTCGAAGCGCTGACCGCAGTTGGATTGCGGCCAGAGGATGTGCTAGGCCGATTCCCTCACCAGCTTTCGGGTGGCCAGCGCCAACGCATTAATGTGGCGCGTGCACTTGTGCTGAAGCCAAAGCTACTGATTGCCGACGAGCCTGTCTCGATGGTGGATGCCTCGCTGCGCGCTAGTATTCTGGAGACCCTGCGAGGTTTACATGATAACCATGGCGTTTCGATCATGTATATTACACATGATCTTACGACGGCTTACCATATCGCGAAATCGATCATCGTGCTGTATCGCGGCTCGGTGATGGAGGCTGGCGATGTGGATAAAGTGATCAAAAATCCCGAGCATCCCTACACGAAGCTATTGATTGACTCAATCCCCTGGCCAGATCTCAGCCGTCGCTGGGGTGAGACGGAAATCAAAGTCCGTGAGACGGAGGGGACTGCAACTGGTGCAGGGTGTAAGTTCGCGCCGCGCTGCCCATTTGTCATGGAGAAGTGTCAGTCTGCTCCACCACTGTTTCAGCTCGACAAACACCAGGCAACTGCATGTTACTTACATGAGTCGAAGCCGCAGATTAACGCAGATCGGCTATCGGAGCTGCTGCCGGTCTAAATGCGGTTAGCAGCTTTACAATGACATCCGGTCTAGTCGAGTTCATCGATACGATATCATTCGAAGGGCAGTGGTGCCTCCACTGCCCTTCAGTAGTTATAGGCTCTCGCGCTTTAGGACCACAAGCGTCATATCATCCTGTTGTGCGGCGCCAGCTGTGAAGCCATGTACGGCATCGAGAATGCGTTGGATGATCACATTGGGTGTTAGGTGATGGGTATGGCGCAGCACCTCAATCAGGCGCTCTTCATCGAAAAGTTGGCGGCGTGAGTTCATTGCCTCAGTCACACCATCGGTGTAGAGGCAGAGCACATCGCCGGGATCCAGGTGTACTTCAGCCTCACTGAAGC
>JANLSE010000581.1:0-17165 GCA_031362265.1 Roseiflexaceae bacterium | reverse complement strand
GCTTGGGAGCGGGGTCACCTCGAGTTTGGCTAGGATTTCGGAGAGATCGGTAATGCGTAGTGGCCGTGGATCACGCCAGGGGCTGTGTTGATTGTGGGAGGGTTCGATCAGTCCAGCTGCGTCTAGCCAGCAGAGCAGGGTTGCGGCCTCAATACGAGAGATCGGCACAAGCTGGCGTACCCGCTGAATGCCAAGGCCGCTGTGTGCATAGTCACTCTGGATGATGGCCTGTAATACCGCACTGAGTTGGAGCGACCCAATGCTGTGATCAGGAGTTGGCGCTTGTAAATCCGGGGCTGCGGGTAAGTGGGCAGCAACTTCAGAATCACGATCCTGAGGCATGCTGATCTCCCCTAACACAATTGCCTGGAGGGTTTGCGTTGCCCGCAGGAGAAACTCCGGCGTCAGTTCACCGACTCTTCGCCCTGCGAGAATCAGTGGGGCAGCCGGTTGTTTGGCATGTGCCTCGGCAGAGAACTCGGTTGGCGCTGGCCTGCTCGAATCGGCAAGGGTTGGGCGTGCAGACGCAGATTCCCAGGCTGTTTGGTGCGGGCTTGTTTGAGCCACACGTGCCAGCAGCATCCAGGGCTCATAGTGCCACACCCAGCCATATGGCAACAGATGCGGCTGTCTGGTTGCTACCTGCGAAATCAGTATGGATGGCAGGCTAAGCGTAAGCCAGCCACGCGAAAACAATACCATACGTGGATCGGGGCCACCCGCGCCAACAGCTAGAGCTGCACCAACGACGCGCCGCCCCAACAATGTGCGCCAACTCGCCCACAGACGAGCGTCCTGCCAGGCGTGCAGTAACGTGGCATCCAGTGGTAACGCCTTGGGGCCAGGAATCGCCAACACGAATCGAGTGTAGGGGCGATTCGTCAGGCCACGGGGCACAAGTGTTACATCACTCGCCGCATGGTTCGCAATCAGTAGACGCCGCAGGATCTGCATGCGGCAATCGGGTGTGCAGCGACGATAGCGGCAGCCTGCACAGCCAGGAGTGTTGAGGTAGGCTTGTTGTTGTGCGCCAATCTGCACGACCATCGTCATCAGCGGTGTATAGCGGATATGTAGCGCTAGATCTTCGCTGAGTGATGGAAGTTCCTTCTTGGAATCGGTTGGTTGGATACGCCAGAGGTACATTAGAGTTCCTTAACAATGAAGCATTGAAGCATTGAAACATTGAAGCGCATGCTTTCAACGCTGTATGCATTCCTATGACGCCCTTTTCTTCAAGGTATCAATACTGGTGGTGAAAATCCCGATGAGTTGCTGAGTTTCGTAAACTATTTGGAGCAAACTATCCGCAGGTGCCATTTGATGGTCGGTGAGTAGCTCGAGCCAGAGGAGGCTTTCTTCCAATTCTTGCAGCATGATAGCGATTTTGGCAATCAAATCTGCTCTGCTTCGGGCGTGCTTCGCCTCGCGATGATTGGCTGCAACAGAAGTGCCCGAACGAAGGAGCTGTTTCCCAATGATGCATGCAGCCGAAGCGAAATGATGGTGTTTCTGAAGATATGCGTAGAGCCGAATGATCCGACTGGTATATGCCTTTGTTCGTTCTCGTAGTCCGGCGTGTGGGTCTCGCTCGCTCATTCATTCCTCCATATCAAAAAATGCTTTACCTAAAAGAGTATCCGACTTCGCCCAAAAGGCACCTGACTTCGCCCAAAGGGCACCCGTCTCCAATGCTCCAATGCTCCATTGCTCCATTGTTTCAATGCTCCATTGTTTCAATGCTTCAATGCCTCAATGCTTCAATGCTTCAATGCTTCTCACGACCTGCCAAACTGGCGATGCTCCATTGGTGAGCTTTCGATATTCATCAGGTACACATCATTACCAAAGACTGCGACCGTCTGGCCGCGTTCGGCTTTGGGCAGGAATGCGATATGGCCAGGAGTCAAATCGCTAATCAGTTCACCGACCGTTTGAGCCGCAGAAGGATCGAGATGGAACATGATTTTGCCAATCGCATTCTCAAAGATTTCACGCCCGCTTGCGGTCTGGAAGGTGTGTGGGTTCTGATCGACGACCATGAGCCCGACACCATATTTACGCGCCACTTTACAAATATCGGCGGCTAATCGCGCCACACTTTCGACTTGTGCGGCATAGCCGAACTCATCGATAATCAACATGGTCGGGATAGTTCGATCACGGCTGCCATCACGCATATAGCGGTTGATTGCGCCGATTACCTGGGCATAATAGAAGGGCAACCACTCAGGCGCGGCATTTGTAATCTGGTGCAGATCGAAACAGTTAATCGCGCGTTCGAAGCGCCAATCAACGCCAGTTGGGGCATTGAAACGTGTGCCAAGGCGCGTCTGGCTGGTCGCATTGCGGTCGGCGGTACCAAACAACAGCTTGCAGAGGGTATCCGCGATGGCAATCCCCTCAGGTTGGGCCAGTTCATCCAGTACATCAATCAGATCTTCGAGTAGTGGCATTTTGGCAAGCGGGGTGGTTGGCTCATAATCAAGATACAATGCACCAATCGCTCGATCCAGAATACCGCGCTCTTCGGGGCTGAAGAGCCGTGGCTGGAAGATCTTCTGATTGTTGGCACCCATGCCAAGCGTGCCGACCAGCATGGCGAGTTGGCTGATCACATGCTCAATTTGTGCCGATAACCAATCGCCAATCTCAGCATCAAAGACAATATCGAGAATATTGATTGGTGTGTCGAGCGTCAGCAGATTGGCGCGCATGCCTGGGCCAACCGCCGCTTCAACCCGTTTGGCATTCTCGAAGGCATCGACCATAATCACACGGTAGCCAGTGAGTGCGGCTGCCCGCAGCGCCATCAGGTTCAAAAAGTAGGTCTTGCCATAGCCGGTTTTGCCGAGCACCACCAGATGTGCGGCCATGCGATCGGCAAAGAGATCGCGCATTAAAGGCGCGCTGCGCTGGGCATCAATCCCCCACAACAGGCCATCGGTGCCAGATGGGCGGTGGTAGGTCACCACACCGGCCAGACAACCGACACCCATGGAGTACAGGTTACGGCGCTTCCAAGGGATATCGATTTCCTTCGATGCACGGGTGCTCCACAGGTTAAGGATTTCGCGCTGCACCCCGAGTGGCCGCATGAGTTTCAGCCGCCCACCCAAGGCCTCGTTGACCTCAGCAACATGGTCTTCCAATTCCTTGTGGGTATCACCCGATACCAGGACACCCACCTGAACATCATGCAGGTTCTGGCGTACAAGCTCATGGAGCGCACGCTCGGCATCGGCGGCTTGGCGCTCAGCCCGCGCATCCTTCGTATTGCCATGCTCGGCAGCAGCCCGCGAGACCGCATAGGCACGCTCGGTGGCCGCCAGGACACGACCCGCCGGACGAGTGTGAATATCAATCGCCAACGCTAGATCATACGGGCGGCTGAGCAGCATGTGCAGCACGGTAGCATCAATCGTGCCGCGCATATCATACGAAAGCAGCCCCGCTAGGAACGGCATCCCCGGCTGATCGGGGTGAAGGGCAGCGTCGTATTCGGTGTAAGGCCCAGCCAGCACCGGCGGGATACGTGCGCCAACGACAGGCGAGCGCTGAAAGGCACTCTGGATCGTCAGTGCCAGCGCATCCGGCCCGACATTTGGCGGCTCCCAAGTAAGTAGCAGATAATCCGCGCGGCGCAGATGGCGTTCGCCAAGGGTATCGTAGAGACGCTGACCTTCACGTAGCCAGGACAACGGCCAGCCATAATAATCCAGCGCTAACGCCAGCAGCTTCCACAACTGCGGCGTACCAGGTTCATCGGGCGATGCCAGCACCTCACGGAGAGCGGTAACGACGGAAGGGGCAGCACGACACAAGGCTACGAGATCTTCCTGGCGTTCCGTTGCCAGGGCACGCAAAGCCAGATCAGGATGGGCATCCCCTTGATGCAAGATACAGTCGATCTGACGACGTAAATCGCGAGTAGCATCTACCAGCAACCCGAGATCCGCAACCTGCCGATCAAGTGAGGCGCGGGCGGGGCGCATATCGAATGGGCGGCTAAAGGCCAATAGGCGCACTGGGTAGGCGCGCTCGCTGAACCAGTTGCCGAATGACCAGGCCAGATCGTCGAGATCGCGGACCTGTTCAAGCGGGAAGCTAGTGAGTTGGAAGGTGTGCATAGGTTTGTTCCTCGCTGGGGTTGGCGGGTAGGGGTTGGCGGACTGAAGTCCGCGATCCGCGATCCGCGACGGACGATCTCGATCCCTGATCTCCGACTATTGACCCTAATCCTGGATCTCTAACCGCTGACCTCTCCCGCGCACACTTGTACGGCGGGCAATGCGAATTGGCCCACCAACGCGTAGTGGGGCGCGCATGGCGGGTTGGGCAATTCCAGGAAGCTGCTCGGGCGTAATAGCACGGCCCTGTGCTAACATACGTATCCGCCCACGAAGCCACCAGATCGGCCAGGCATAGGCTGGCATCCCAGCGATTTCGGCTGTCGCCAGAAAGCCGAGAGCCAAGGCCAGCAGAATTACTGGAATACGTAGGCCAATTGGCCAGTTCCCACTAATCAGCAGGATCGGAAAGCCACCTGCCACGAGGCCAGCCACATTGCGTGCGCCCAAGCCTAGTGCAAAGCGCTCCTCACTGCGGTCACCAATTTGTTCGATATGTTCGTATGGCATCGTTTCTCCTGACAAAGTGACGAACTGAAGGGGTGACAAGGTGGCCGTGCTTGATCGAAGGAACACACATCAATATGCATATGTCACCGTGTCACCCTGTCATCTTGTCACCCTGTCACGATGCGGTTAACCCAGCGGCGAATTTCACAATTTCCGGCACGAGTCCGATGATCGCAACAATCACCAGGGCGCGCATGATGTAGCCCTTATTCTGTTGCGCGATCTCTGGTAAGAGCGGCGCGAACAGGTATAACACCAAGACAAGGACAATGCACAGAATGGCGATCGGTGTGGCGATCTTGGAAATGTTCTTTGCAAGCCCTTCCATCTTGGCTCCAAGCGTCCCTAAGGGGTCGTCGGCTTGAATGTTGGTCTGATTCGTGGGAGTGAATCTGTTTCCAGTGCCCGTTTCAGCAGCATAGGTGGAGGTGGGGATAAGAATCAGGCCGATACCCCAGACCAACATGCTTGCTAATAGCAAGACCAGGATTCGCCGAGTGGCGTGGGTATGTGAAATAGTCTGTGTGTTCATGAATTATGCTCCATTGTATGAGTAGATTGATGATTGCTATGGGTAAGGTTGTGAACTAAGAACCAAGAACCGCATGTGACTTCTCATGTATCCGTTGCCAAGAACCGAGAATCGTATGTACCCACTCCCCAAGAGTTCTCATAAAGTGTTCGATGCCTGCTTCAAGCGGTTCTTGGTTCTTGATTCTTGGTTCTTCATCCTTGCTTCTCGATGACCTTCCTTTCTTATGCGGTAATCCGAAACTGCGCCGCGCCAATACTAAGGGTAGCAACGCCATGTAGATCGGAGGGCAGGGCCAGAACCAAGGTGCGGGTCTCGCCAACCTCTAGCGGTACCTCAATGCCAAGGATAGCCGGGAGTGGACTGCGGACACCACTCCAGTCGAGCGCGATGTCTGCCGCCGTGAGTGTTAGTGGCTGTGCGCCGTGGTTGGTGACCACGACATTCAGGGTGTTCGTCTCGCTCACTGTGATACCTTCCACCTTCAGAGTAGTGCGCAGGATGCTCAGGCGGTCAGCGGGCGGGCCAATCATCACCTTCCAACGCAAGATTTGACGGGTGGTTGGGTTGGTCAGGCGAAACTCCGCCGCCAGCGGCTCGGAAGGTGCAGGTATAAGAAACCGCAGTTCAGTGGTATCGTTTTGGACAGAACGCACTTCTGGTGCGCTATACTGAGTGCCATCGCCAAGGCGTAATGTTGGCGCAGCAGTTGTCCAATCCAGGTTGACCCCACTAAGGGCTATACCAACTTGTGCAGCCCCTTGTGGCAGTTCTGGTTGTTCAGCAGGGCCAACCACAACAATTGATCGCAGGACGATCTGGTTTTCACCCAATTGCTGCACCTCGCCCAGTACGGCGACCGGGGCAGATGTGATACGTTGAAGCATTCCGCTTATACGGATCGCCGGATCGCTACACGCGGCCACACGCAGATCAGGAGCGACAGGCGCAGTATCAGTTGTACTAATGATGTAGGTACGCTCTGGGGTACTGCCATCACCAGCGATCCGTACCTCGCGTACCGCACTCAGGGTATCGATCGGTACACACACCTGCGTTGGCAGGTATGCGTTTGCTTGAATGTATGCCTGCCCATCGCTTGGCCATGTTGCGTCAGTGGTTGAGAGAAGCGGCCATGTGGCATTTGTGTCCGCGACCAGAGTAAGTGTCGTCACTGACCATGTGCTGAGGGCAGTGCCATTGGCAGTTGCAGCGCCTAGAGCACTTGGCGTGGCTTCATCGGGGCGGAACAGCATCCAGATCGCGAAGCCCGTCAACACAAGTGCAGCTACCCCAGCGGCAATACGAGTCAGTTTCTCGCGATCTGTATTGCTGCGGGTCGCCACGCGATAGGCATGCTCATCTGGGCGGGCAGTGAGGTCGGCGGCGCGAAACTCAAGCCACTCAATCTCACCATGGTCGGCGGGGGAGGGCAACAGGATGTGGCCAGTGTCATCAGGTTCGGTTGCTTCAGTAAGCAAATCGCGGAGTGCGGTGCGATCAAGCAAATCGGGATCAGCCATACGCGGTACGCCACTGGCCTCAGCATGTTGTTCGGCCTCAAAACGGGTACGATGCTGCTCGCGGCGCTGCGTCACAGCGTGCTCAAACAATCTGCGCGTATCCGCCGGGATGGCCGCGAGATCGTGTTCTGCATCCTGGCGTTTGGCGGCCTGAGTATCCTGTTCAAAGGCATCGCCAAGATCGACAACTGCCAGCAAGGTCAGGCGGGCGCGCAGATAGGTTGCCCAATCTTGGATGAGTAGGCGAGTCGCATGTTCGTTCAGAATAGCTCCCTCACGCGGAGAATTGAAGCTCATGATGTAACCTCTGAGTAGATGCGGAACCGCCGAACAGAGAACAAGAGAACAGAGAACAAGAGAACAAAGAACAAAGTGCTAGAGAACCAAGAACCTAACGGAACAAGAACCAAGAACCAACACGAGGTTCGCTCAACTATGCCCATTATTCCGTCCTCCTCCCAGTATCGTACTGGCGAACCTTGTGTTCGCCCGTTAAGAACCAAATCACCCTGGGCATCCTTCATCATCATTTCCTTTGGCGGCGCAGGGATGCGGCGGGGTTGTCTGTCTGTAGGGAAGCGAATCTGCTGGCAGGATTTGCTAATTCTCCTGGTTCAGCTTCCACAAACAGGCCATTTCCATTGGCCGTAGGAGGTGTATTGGAATGCATTTCCTGCTGGGTTGCCATTACCTTAGCGTCTGCTGTCGGCTCCAGAGTGACCCGGCGGCGAGAGCGGCGCGATGTGCCCGTAGATACCGCTGTTATTGTGGAAATAACGCCTACATCGCTTGTAAGTACCGTCACATTCGGCTTCGTGGCCTCAGGAGGTGTAGTGCTACTCACAGGAGGGGTGTCAGGCGTGTGTATATCAACATGTGTTGCATTGGCGGGAGATATCGCCTTGGGTAGCCATTCCAATCGTGGGTGATCGCCCATATGCATGGCAATTCCTTGGTGGGTAGCTGGACGCTGAGCTATGTCGCGTTGGCGAATCACGCTGGCTGGTTCTGCGATAGTGTTGACCACTCCCGAAATGATGCGTCCAGTAACATCCCTCATTTGCGCCGAAGGTGTCGCGATCTGGATGGCTTGTTCCATATTACTGCCAAGCGTTTGTACATCCTGTACCGCACTGCTACGCAGCTTCTGAATACCACCAGCTAGATCATCCTCAACACCCAGAAGGTCATCGGTCAGTTGCTCATTGCCGAAATAATCCATCGTCTGTTCGGCACGCTCCAGCAAGGTTGGTTTGGCATCCTGCTGGGGCTGGCGGTCAGACGAGCGCTTGTGCGCCTTCTCGCGTACGGTTTTGCCATCACGCATGCGCTTGCTATCGCGCTGGAGCTGGCGAGCGTAGGTTGCTAGGCTATTGCGGGTGGCGCGTTCGCCAGCATATAACCCTGCGCCAGTTTCTGCGCTGATCAGCCCCATACTGGCGGCAACTGATCCAACCTGAGCAATTGGTCGGATGCCACCTAGCGCGGTACCTAGAGCATAGCGCCCATTACCAGTCACATGCGCTGCCATAGCCGCTGCAACACCAGCCTGCGCGGTGCCTTGCACAGCACCACTGGCGATACGCATCCCGCTCTGCCCAAGAGTAGCCAGAGCTGCGCCAGCGCCAAGCACTGCTACCCCAGCACTGCTGCCCGCTACACTCGTTACAGTCCCAAAGGTAGCGTTCAGGGTTGTTAAAGCCACAAGCAGGAGTCGCACAAGAATAAACAACCCACCGAGTGAGAGGGCGATCAGCGCAGGCGCGCTCCCAGTGGTTGCAGCAGCGAGTAGTAGCACACCAATCAGGGCAAGGATTGCGCTCACAATCCAGGCCGTGATGAGCACATCACCGATCCGCTGAACAAGCAGCCCAAGCGGGCGTAGGGTATCCGAGAACAGAATAAGTAACGTTACAAATGGCAGCGCCAACCAGATAATGACAAGGCTTAAGGTAAAGAGGAATTGGATCAGCGTTTCGCCGACGGCCAGTAGACAGGCAATGATTCCAAGTGCAAGGCGGGTGATGCCACGCTGGATAGCTAGTAGATAGCGGGCTCGATCAGTATTGCTCATTGCCTCGATCTGGCCTTCAGCAACCGCAAATGGCCCATAGAAACCATCTGGCAGTATGCTCCCTGGCGCTTGCTCACCCGGGCAGTGAATATCCTGGGCATTGGCGAGAAGTAACGCCGCCGCCAGATCGTCCATACGAATATCAACAGACAGTGAAGCGGTACCGCCAAACGCTGGGCGTGTTACGTTCCCAGAGCCACAGGCACTCACACCACCGGCTGGCTCATACAGCGGGGTTGGTGCGCCAATTGGATCATCATTATCGATCCCGGTTGCGCCAAAGATACCCTGTGCGCTAACGATGCTAACCTGGGCGGTAATTGCGCCGCCCACGTCAGTGCGGAGGCGTTCGAGATCCAACATCCATATGCCTGCTTCTGCGAGCAACACAGGTGCTACCACCAGCCAAATCAATACCTGGCGAATATTGATCAGTGAGATTTTGCCCAGTATTGGCACAAGTAAAAACAGGAGCAGGCCAACGATGATCGCCAGCATGGCGATTGGTTGCAGTAGTGGTTCGGCCACTGAGCGAATGGCACCATATGCAACCAGAAACGCCTGATTACCCAACCACCAGCGCAGATGATCGAGTTGATAGGCCAGCAATAAGAGCGTGCGGTCGATCGACCAGATAAATGCGGCGATACCAGTATATAACCCATACAGCGCGCCATCGCCACAAGCATTCAGCGTATCCCAACTACACGCGAATGTGGTGCGGGGCCAGAGTGCGTGAAGCATTGAAGCATTGAAGCATTGAACCATTGGAGCCGGGTACCCTCTGGGTGAGCATTGGAGCGTCATATCTCCCTGTCTCTGTGTCTCTGTGTCTCCTTGTCTTCTGACCTCTGACCTCTGATTGTTGGCTTCCTGTTGCATTAGCGCTGCCCTTCTGTGCTACGAAACGCAATCAACACACATAGCAGCGCGCCCACAAACAGCATGGTACCAATCCAGGGGAAGGGTCTTGGGGTGAGAGGCTGGAGCCTGGAGGCTGCGATAGGGGTTACTATCACGGTTGGAATGGCCATTTCGGTAGGACGGCTGGTTGCGGTCGTCGGGACAGCTTCAGCGGTGCTAGGAGTACCAGAAGGATAGGCCTCAAATGGCACATCACTACTAATCATGGTTTCAGGGTCAAGCACAAGCGCCCCATCCAGTTCGATGCGCAGATCGAGTTGCACACTTGGACCATCCAGAAACAGCAGCATGCCCGCTGTATCGACTCCCGGCAGATATAACGGTGTACCATTCGGCATCGTGGCGTTAGCGATGACGCGCACCTGCTGTGGACGTCCAACGATTGAGATCGTCGCCGTGCCGGTCGAGTCTGTCTGCGCTGTACCAAGAATAGTGCTGCCAATGGCATTACGCACGGTGATTGGGATACGCCCTAACCCAACATTGTCCACATCGCGCAACGTGACGATAATGGTGGTCATTGTTTCCTGAGCAGTAGCAACACTAAGTGACATCATTGCACCAACGATGCACATGCACAGCAACAGAAAACAGAAACGCTGATGGTATCGTGGGAAAGGCATGCAACATGATCCGGTTTCAAATAAAAACAGATGCGATGATGGACGGGCATTGCCCCCATGACATCGCATCTGCTTTAGTGTCGCTGAGCTCCGACTATTTCGGTTATCGGTAGTGGGCGTGGTTGACACGCCCTAAGGCCAACTATATTCCTATTTAACTACTACTCGGTATGATACCCGCACTGCACCCAGCATACCATCCATCGATTGTCCTAACGTTAAAATATGGTTGTGGCCATAAGCGAGCGGGACTGTTGGGCTATCCGATTGAGTACATAATGAGCCGTAGAAGCACAGACGACTGAGCGCTGATTCGTTATTCATGGCATAATGCTTGCACCAGATACAAAAGGTAAGCTGCACGTTGTACCGTGTAGGTAGATATAGTTAAAGGCTTGCCCAAATGAGCTCGATTCCTACAGCAGTGCGGGTTGATCGCTAGATGTATGGACGCCAAATATTTACACGCTTAATGAATGAGTGAGGCTCGGCCGCATCAGCTAGGCAGCCAGCTATGCACAATCGCGTTCGCCGTAAGGCGGGGAGGACAGACCAATGCCATTTAATGATCGATCACGCCTAGATCCCTCTCAGGTCGAGGATCGTCGTGGCCGCGGGCGTGGCACCACGGTGGCCATTGGCGGCGGCGGGCTTGGTCTAGTGATCCTCGTGGTGGCGCTGCTGTTAGGCGTCGACCCGTCCGACCTAGGAAGCCTAGCGGAGCCGCCAACATCGGTATCGACCGAGAGCCCTGGCTCGACCAGTAGCCTGGATGAGCAGTGCCAGACAGGCGCTGATGCCAACGCTAGCGAGGATTGCCGCATTGTGGGCTTCGTCAATAGCATCCAATCGTTCTGGACCGATGAGTTTGCTCGCCGGGGAACCAGCTACACCCCCGCCAAGCTCGTACTCTTCACCGGCGCAACCGAAGCTGCCTGTGGCTATGCCAGTGCCGCGGTAGGGCCGTTCTACTGCCCAAGCGACCAGCAGGTCTACCTGGATCTAAGCTTCTTCGAGGAGCTACGCACGCGCTTTGGCGCCCAGGGCGGCTCGTTCGCCGAGGCGTATGTGCTTGCACACGAGTATGGCCACCATGTCCAGAATCTCACCGGTGCGCTGGAGGCGTCTGCTGGTGCGCGCGACACTGGACCGACGAGCGGTGCAGTACTGACTGAGCTCCAGGCCGACTGCCTGGCGGGTGTCTGGGCGTACCATGCCACCGAGACAGGCTACCTGACAGAGGTGACGGATGCGGAGATTGCTCAGAGCCTAGACGCCGCGGCCGCTGTGGGTGATGATCGCATTCAGCAAGAGACTCAGGGCCACGTCTCGCCTGAGTCGTGGACGCATGGGTCATCCGAGCAGCGCCAGATGGCACTGAAGGATGGGCTGCAGTCGGGCGATCTGGACACTTGCGACACACCAGGGTGGACACCGTAGCGGCGACTCTCGATGCCTCCGGTGGTAGGGCTCAAGTGCCTAAAGCCGCGGCGCGCCAGGAGTCGCCTGAGCCATTCGATATCGATACCAGCGATGGGTGAGTGCACGAACTTCAACCACTCCCGACCCCTAACTAGGAGTTGGCATCCAGACATAATGGTCCATAGGACACAGATGGCGAAACCCAAGCTGCTGGTAGACCCGAAATCCTTCGTGCGATGATTGGAGGATGCCTGCCCGATAGCCTAATGCATGCGCCGCAAGAAGTGGTGCAGCACTGATGGCGGCACCAATCCCCTGCCTGCGTGCTTCTGGGATCGTGGCGACATTATAGATCCCGGCGACGCCAGCAGCCAGCCACAGCGATGAAGCCGCAACCGGGATGTCATTCTGATACGCAAGGTAATGCTGGAAACCACCTTCCAGACCCATGGCCATGATCAAATCGGCAAATTGGCCTGCCATCTCCGGCGGAAGTCCATAGCCGATGCCGAACACCTGGCACCACACACCTAGGGTATCGCTGTCGGTCACCGGAACGATCCGAACCTGCGTTGGAAGCGGAGGCACGCGGAGGTCGTCCAGGACGACAGCCATGCCGGGTGGGTCGTTATCTGGTGTAAAGCTATGCGCCTGGAGGGCGTGCGTCCATGGTGCCGGATCGGCATCGGGGCTGAACCACCAGCAAAAAGGCCCCGTATTGTTTCTCGCAAAGTGATCGCACGATTGGCGGATCAGGCGCTCTTCATCTCCCGGAGCTGCACCCGTGATCAGCACACCTTGAAAGAAGGGGTGCAGGATGGCAGTGCGCCAGCGAATGAGTCCCGGAAGGCGGAGGAAATCGACACCTGGCAGCTGTTCAAGCAACGCGAAGAAGGCGAAGAAATTTGATCTAATTGCGGTGGACAACGCAGCCTCAGAGAGATCCGTCAGTGCCTCGTGCATACCATCCTCCAAACGAGCGTTCTCCGAAGAGAAGCAGTCATGATAATCGAGATACTGTTATGCTGGTCGTAAGCGAGTTTATCACGATTTCACGATCTGTGTGAGAGTAGGCCGCGAATGAAAGGGAGGGATGTCCACTGAGCGGCATTAGCAGGAATTGATATTTGTGGTTGGTAATACACATAGTCTAAGCCTATAAGCATACAAATCACAAAACCCACACCGAATCCTTTCACCAGTTTTGACATAGGGATGCCCTCCAAATGAGCAGCAGTGGTATGTGTCTGTATGTCCAGAGATACCACCGCTGACCACCGCACCACGCAGCTGCTCTCACGCCGCGACCAGCCCACGGTTAAACTGGGTCTCATACAAATGCGCGTACAGACCACCCTGCGCCAGTAGCTCGGAGTGCGTGCCGCGCTCAACAATTCGACCGTGATCCAGAACCAGAATAAGATCCGCAGCCAGGATAGTGCTGAGGCGGTGGGCGATCACAATACTCGTGCGCCCGGCCATCACATGCTTGAGGGCATCCTGGATGAGTGCCTCAGATTCACTATCGAGCGAACTGGTGGCCTCATCAAGAATGAGAATGTGTGGATCCTTGAGGATCACGCGCGCCAGAGCGATGCGTTGCTTTTCGCCTCCACTCAGACGATAACCGCGCTCACCTACAATAGTGTTGTAACCACCGGGCAAATCATGGATAAAATCATGGATATTGGCCGCCTGTGCTGCCGCCTCGATCTCGGCCTGCGTGGCATTCAGGCGCGCATAGATCAGGTTGGTCTGGATGGTATCGTGGAACAGATAGGTCTCCTGGGTGACCATACCGATCTGATCGCTGAGCGAGTCGAGCGTGACATCACGCAGGTGAGCCCTTCGCCGACCGTTACGTTCAGGCGGCGGTTAATAAAGTCAATCGTCCCACTGACGATCGGCAGTGCCAACAGCGCCAGTGCCAGCCATATCAGGCGGGTGATATTCCCGCTCGGGATGGTCTTATCAATCAGGTCACGCATGATCAGGGGCGTCAGCAACGATAGTCCGGTCGAGACCAGAATAATCGAGAGCATCCCGGCAATATATAAGCGATATGGGGCCGCATACCGTAAGACTCGTCTTAATAGCTCCCAAGTCACCTTGAGCCGTTCATCTGGGGCATTGATGATACTTCCCCATCCGCCATGTCCCCCACTTCCACCACGCATCATTATCGTATCTCCTTGTCCATTCGGGCGTTTTCTTGCCCTACAGGAGCCACGCTAGGCGTAGCATCCGAGGACTGGATCTGCAAATCGGTTATAAGCTCCTGTAGAATCATAACTGTCTCCTCAACCTTGGGCGAGACAATCGTCTTGATGCGCGTCACCTCGTCGTGGCCGCTAGGAGTAATGGTATAAACGCGCACCGTACGTTTGTCGGGATCTTCCCACTCACCCTTGATAAACCCCTCGCGCTCCAGCAAGGCCAGCAGCGGGTAGATCGCGCCCGGATTGGAAACCCACTGCCCATTCGTGCGCCTGCCCAGCCGCGCTCGCACTCTGTGCCTTATGGGAAGGGCAGCAAATCATCGCCAGGGGATTACATTAGGAGGGCTTGAAACCAACTAAAGCCTCCTCAATCGCCTGAGCGAGCGGCATAGCCCGACCCACAGCCCATGCGCCATCCCACACCACCTTAGGAAGTTGGGCGCGGGCGGCAGCCTGATGGCGAGCATATTCAACTTGTTCTGCTGGCCATACCGATCCACTCGCATGTGTACTCAAGGCGTCCGCAGCTCCAAAAAGTCTTGCCGCCCGCTCGCCTTGTTGCTGAACCGCTGCCACCGCAGCACAACCGACAAGGCACTCGGCGATCCCTTGCTGATGCCCGATCTCATGCTGCGAGACTAGCCCCTCGCCAAAGAGCGCCGCCGCCTGTGTAGTGTCACCCTGCGCCAGGGCCACATAGCCCAGATTGTGCAACAATGACCCAATATCACTCTTGACACCCGCCTGTCGCACTAACGGCAGACAATGTGCATAGTGGGCCGCTGCCTCGGTATAGTCGCCTTGCAACCGCGCGATATCGCCCAGAAAATTCAATGCCTGCGAGATACCATACGGCTGCCCCAGTGCTTGAAACACCGCTAGTGAATCCTCACACCAGCCGCGCGCAGTGGAGTAGTCGCCCTGCTGCATAGCAAACAGCGCTGCTATGAACAGTGCACGACCAAAATCCCAGCGCTTACTGGTCGGTTCTGCTCGAAACAGGGACAACCCCTCCGCTATCAGCGCCTGCCCGGCGGTCGGATCGCCGTCGAATGTGGACAGCCATCCTAAAAGAACCAGGGGGAAGGCGCAGCCGAGTTGATCCTGCAGCTTCTGATAAATCGCCAGCCCCGCCTCCAGAAGCCCTCGCGCTCCTGTCACATCTGTAGCGGCAGCCAGCACACCAGCTGCAACAAGTGCTTTGGCCTGCACTGCTGAGGACTCCTCCAATGCATGATTCGTGAGTACCTGCGCCAACCAGTAACGTCCCTCACTCCCATGGCTACGCGCCCACCAGAACCACCAGAGCGCCGACGCGAGGCGCAACCCCAGTTCTTGGTTGCCGACCGTTGTCTGGCTCCAGGCAAGCACTACGCGCAGATTGTCGTGCTCAGTCTCTAACCGATCCAACCAATACCGCGAGTCTGATCCCTGAAGCCCCTGCTCCGCCTGTTCTGCTAGATTCAAGTAATAGATCGCGTAGTGCCGATGCACCTCCTCCTCACCATGCTCTGCCAGACGCTCCAGGGCATACTCGCGGATTGTCTCCAGCATAGTGAAGCGCGGTTCCAGGGAAGTGCCTGGTGTGACACTGACTGTCTGCTGCACCAGGCTCTGGTCGATCAGTGACGTTAGACCATCCAGGACTGACACGGAGACCGGGAGACCATGAGACACGGAGCGAGATTTTTCTCGCTCTGTTTTCTTGTCTCCTTGTCTCCTTGTTTTCTCGTCTCCACAGATGATTTCGGCCACCTCCAATGTACAACCACCCACGAACACCCCGAGTCGCTCGAACAATGTCTGTTCGGCGGCACTCAGCAAATCGTAGCTCCAGGCGATTGCACTCCGCAAAGTCTGCTGGCGCGGTGGCAGGTCACGTGCTCCGCTGGACAACAGCGGGAGCCGTTGGTCAAGACGTGTCAGGAGCGCCTCGGGGGTAAAGACTTTGCTACGCGTTGCCGCTAACTCAATAACCAACGGCAGACCATCCAGCCGATGGCAGATCGCAGCCACCGCTTGGGCATTCGCGCTGTTCACAACAAAATTGCTCTGTACCGCCTGTGCTCGTGCTTGGAACAGTGCTACTGCTGGACATTCCGCCAGCACCTCAGCCGATGGGAGGTGTAGGAGATCTGGTAGCTCCAGCGGTGGTACGGCATATTCATGTTCGCCAGAAAGATGGAGCGCGATCCTGCTGGTACTAAGAACCTTCAGACCTGGGGCACCCACCAGCAACTCGGTAATCACAGGGGTAGCTGCAACGACTTGCTCAACGTTGTCCAATACGAGCAGCAGCTGTTTGTCGCGCAGGTATGCTTGCAAACTCTCGACAAGCGGACGGTCGCCGACTTCATGTATATCCAGGGCCTGAGCGATCACGGCAGGAACCAAGCTGGGGTCGTAGATCGGCGCGAGCGCCACAAAGCAGACCCCCGCACGAAAGGTGCCACGCAGATCGAATGCAACCTGCAGGCTCAATCGTGTTTTGCCGACACCTGGTGGACCGAGCAGTGTAAGCAGGCGCACATCGGCACGCTGCAGGATGGTGGACACAGCTGCCACATCCCGTGCTCGACCAATCAGCGGTGTGAGTGGCACTGGCAAAGGATATCGGGACGCTGGGTCGGAGCTAAGCTGTTGGCCAAGAGATGTCCCGACAGTTGGTATCGATGGGTGCCGAACTCCTTGGTCGAGCAACTGGCCGGGTAGGGTAAATTCGCGAGCATACGCCCGTCCTCGGGCAAAGGCAATAAAATCTGCATGCGCCTCAATCGGGACTGCAAGCTGCTCCGCCAGCCGCCCAGCAATCTCGCGCGAGGGCTGCAAAGCATCGGCTTCGAGTTTGCGAATAGTCCCTACCGCGCAACTGACCTGACGCGCCAATTGATCTTGGGTCAGGTCGAGCGTCTTGCGCCGTCGCTTCAGCCATCGACCAAATGAAAGGTCTGCATCCATACACGTTATCGAACTTATTGTGGTGCTTTTTATCGTACTTATTGTAGCACAAAGTGCCTTCCTTCCGGGGGGGAAAGCTGCTTTACTAGTTCCATACCGATACGGGCCAATGCTGAGCAGGAAGAGCAAAGGGTACATCACCATGATGGGAATACGACCAGCCACCGCACCAATGACCTTCCTGACAGATCTCGAAGATCTGTGGTGTTGCCTTGACGAACTATTCGCGAATCTGGAACCGGACGATTGG
>JANLSE010000510.1:0-4490 GCA_031362265.1 Roseiflexaceae bacterium | reverse complement strand
ATCATCGGTTTCCGATCTCCTAGTCTCCTTGTCTCCCCGTCTAAGGATGCCACGCATGGTCATAATGGGAACAATCTGCCTTGGCCTCGTGTGGGGTTGGCTGTTGGTGCGGCGGCTCCGTGGAGCACAATGGCCAGCTGTGGCGCAAATGCTGCTTGGGCTGGTTGGTCAATCTGCGCTAATTGTAGCCCTGCTCAAGCCGTATAGCCTGCTCTGGTTTGGTGCTGGGGTTGCAATTGGGTCATTCCTGGCTGCAATGGTATTTCGGTCGTGGGAGCGTAGGAGCGCAAGAGCGCAGAACGCATAGCGCAAAGAGCGCAAAGAGTAGCAGGTGGCGGTTCTTGGTTCTTGGTTTGGTGGCAATAAGGAGTAGGTATGTCAGAGACAAGCATCCCCGCAACGACGCTACAGATTGTTGGGGCGATCGGATTCGGAGCCATTATCGGGTGGTATTTGTATTTTATCAACCGCTATCGTACCAGCCAGGTGGATCTTGCAGATTTGGTGACGGTGATTGGAGCGATTGGCGGCGGCGCAATCTTAGTGTTATTCCCAGCTCGCAGTGATTTATTTGGTGCTTATGGTATTGGCCTTGCGTTAGGTTTCTTTGGCTACTTCTTGGCGCTAATTGTGATGGTTGGGCTCACAAAGAATTTTACAGTAGAGTTCTTTTTGGATGGCCGCCGACGCAAGCCAGCCGACGATGAAATCATGCCAGGCTACAATCCGGCGGCTCCTGGCGATTTGCCCAAGAACACCGTTATGGGCGAAAATACAACCACTGGCAGCCAGGGCGGGCCGCTGACGTAGTTGAGAGGGTGGTCGCTTCTTCTCTATATGGCCACCCTGATCCTCTACATCTGCCCTCGAGATGAAAGCTAATGTGCTGGTAATACTGGCCGTACCCAACGGCCATGGCCCGGTTGTGCTACGATCTGCCCCTCACGGAAGACACTTACCCCGCGGACAAGTGTGCCGATTACGCGGCCCTGCAGTTGCGTACCATCCCACAATCGCATGCACGAGCGTGCTTTGGTATGGCAGTGCCTGTGATCAAATCGCCAGGACGCCTTCAAATCGACGAGGGTGAAATCCGCATCATAGCCGAGTGCAATCTGGCCTTTCCCTGGCAAATGGAAGATCCGCGCGGCATTGGCTGATGTCAATTGCACAAGCTGTTGCAGACTCAGGCGCCCAGCTTGTACAGCAGTGAGCAATAGTGGCAGCGTTGTTTCTAGGCCAGGAACACCTGCCGGGGTATTGAAGATATCATCTTGCCCACGTTCTTTCTCCTCCGCCACGTAGGGTGAGTGATCACTCCCAATCACATCAATGATTCCTGCCTGTACTGCATCCCATAATGCTGCGACTTCCTGTGGTGTGCGTAGTGCTGGGTTGCATTTGGCAAATGCGCCATGACGTTCAAGCGCAGATTGATCAAGAAACAAGTATTGTGGGCAGGTTTCGACGGTAACATCCAGACCATGGTTGCGGGCAGCCTGTAGCCAGCGCGCGCTGCGTGGGCTGGAGAGATGGACGATCTGTACCGGCCCGCCGATCTCTTCGGCTAGTGCAAGAACAAGTGCCACAGCGGCATCTTCGACAACCGGGGGACGACTCTCCGCATGTGCAAGCGGATCACGGCGGCCAGCAGCGCGTAGCGCAGCAATACGATGCTCCAGCATGGCATCATTCTCACAGTGGAAGCAGTGGCGCAAACCAGTTTTTGCTACTGCTTCCATGATTTCTGGGAGGATGCCATCATCGGTACAGCACAAGCCAAAAAACTCATGCTCGCGGCCAGGTGGTGCGCCATGCAGGAAGGTCTTGAACGCGACTGCGCCCGCTTGAGCTTGCTCAGCGATCGCGGCAATGTTTTCGCGGCCAGCGGCGCCATACAGGCCGAAATCGACAAGCGCGCGTGGTTGCACCAATGCAGCGCGGCGAATGAGAATCTCAGCGGAATTGACGGGTGGCTCTGAAATTGGCATCTCTAGGATGGTTGTTACGCCACCAGCAGCAGCGGCACTGGTTCCGGTGGTGAAATCCTCACGCTCTGGGCGGCCTGGGTCGCGTAGATGCACATGGGTATCGATCAGGCCCGGCAGGATATGCAGTCCTGTGGCATCAATCGTCTCAGCCGCAGCAGCATGTTCACCCGGTGCTAGAATCGCCGCGATATGCCCGTTGCGAACGGCAAGATTTGCTGCGTATGTGGCAGCTGCGGTGACAATTGTGCCATTGCTGATCAGTCGGTCATAGTGTTCCATAAAACTCCTCGCTGCTTAACAGATTCTCTTCCATGCGCGGGCGAACACAAGGTTCGCCAGTTCGAATCAAGAATGAACGCAAAAACGCAAAAACGCAAAACGCAAAGGGCTCATTTGTTCTCTTGTTCTTTGTTCTCTTGTTCTCTTTAAATCAACATGGCTGTGTCGAGCTCTACAACGGCATCCATGAGGATTTGCGCGCCATTGATGCAATCTTCAGGGGTAGTATATTCTTCGGGAGCATGGCTGATGCCAGCGCGACTAGGAACGAATAGCATGACCATTGGTGCGATACTCGCCATACACATGGCGTCGTGGCCTGCGCCACTTGGCATGCGCTGGTAGCTTAGCCCACGTGCAGCACAGCAACGGGCGAGGACATCACGCAGCATTGGTGATGCGGCAACTGGCACTTTGGCGGCAAGTGGTATGAGTTCACCACCACGCGTATTGGCCTCAGCGACCAATAACTGTTCTACCTGATCGAGTATCTGCGAGTCCATACCGCGGATCTCACAATTCAATAGTGCAAGGCCAGGGATAACATTAGAGATATTCGGTTCAATCGCTATTGTGCCACAGGTTCCCACAATGCTATGTTGGGAAACTATATCGCGTACTGCCAGAATATATTCGGCCGCAGCGACCAAAGCATCGCGGCGACGTGCCATTTGGGTTGTGCCAGCATGGTTCGCTTGCCCTCTGAATTGAACGCTATAGCGCCGGATACCAACAATCCCTTCGACAAGGCCAATCTTATGTTGTTGATATTCGAGTTGATCGCCCTGCTCAATATGTAGTTCCAGATATGCCGCCACACTCCCAGCCGCTCGCTTGGCTATCGCAACATTGGTGGGATCGAAACCAGCTTCACGAAGATGCTCAGCACAGCTACGCCCATCATATGCGGGTTTCGCCAGATTTTCTGCGCTGAGTTCGCCAATCATCGCCTGGCTGCCAAGCGTGCCTAGCACCGTTGCTTCTTCGGCAGCAAAATCGACCACCTCAAGCGGGTGACGGAGGTGTATCCCATGGGCATGGAGTGTTCGTACACAGGCAATTCCCGCTAACACACCCAATGCGCCATCGTAACGACCACCCTGGCGTACCGTATCGGTGTGCGAACCAAGCACAATTGGCGCGAGGGATTCGCTGCCAGCATAACGACCAATTGTGTTACCTGCTGCGTCGATCGTCACATCCATGCCAAGTGAACGCATCTGGGTAGCGACCCATGTGCGACCCTGGGTATCGGCAGGGGAATATGCCAAGCGGGTGATACCGCCAGCCGGGTCGGCCCCAATCGTCGCCAGTTGCTCAAGATCATTTAGGAGCAGCTCACCATCAATCTGAAGAGCGTGTGTCATAATAATAACTCAGTAAGTAAAGAATAATCCAAATATAGCAGCCTTAACTCATTCGTAAATGAGAGAGGTCATTCTGGTGCATCAACTTGTGGTTCTTGGTTCTGTCAGGCTTGCTATAGCAGATTACTACAAGCGCGCACGATATTCTGCAATATCCTGGCGCCATGCGGCGACCAAGGTGTCATTTGTGATATCGCCACCATCGCGAGCCAGGTGCCATTTGCGGAAGGCCAACTCATTTTGGGCATTGGCGATTGCCTTCACATGTTTCCCACTGGTACGTACAAGGCGCTGTGTGCCGAAGAATAGCCGATCCTTACAGATTTCGGTATATTCAGCGGCAGTCACAACACCCGTCTCGACCTCATCGGCAAGATAGATCCGAATAATCGCACGCTCCCATTGCGCGCTAAGATAGAACAGTATCCCAAGCAAGGCATAAAAGATCCCTTGGACGACCATATTCATAAGTGCAGCCGAAAACCACATGGCACCAACCGGGACATCGATATTGGCAGAAAGATCAAAGTTTTGCAAATAGAGGAGCAGTGCAAGAAAGAAGACGCCAACTGAATTATTCAGCATATGACCAAACACCGCAATGGCATACCCACCGATCGGTGCAAACCAGCGCAGGCAGCCATTTGCTGTTTGGCGTGCAATACCAATCCCTGCGCCACACAATGCGCTCCATAAGAGGTGGCCATTGATACCAAGAAACACAAACCGTACCGCAAACTGCTCGCCATATGGCGCTATACCACTATCGAGATAGCCCTTCATTACATATAGTGCAGTTTCGGCAATATTGAACCCTAAGCCAACCAACGCACCGTAGATCAAGCCATCGCGC
>JANLSE010000507.1:0-2464 GCA_031362265.1 Roseiflexaceae bacterium | reverse complement strand
CTTTGCGTCTTTGCGCCTTTGCGTTGAATCCTTCGGCCCTTACCCTTAACCCCGAAGCCCAAGTGCCTGGCGGTAGAATGCAATACAACCGGCAAGATTGGCGCGCGCATCTTCAACATTTGCGATCAGTTCGGATTCGCCACGCATCGCTGCCACCATATGGTCGACTATTGAGATCCCATCACGTGCTGGTTCAAGTGTGACCCAACCCTGGTGGCCGAAATCACCGCGTACGGCAGTGCGCCCCCAGGCGCTGGAGTCATCGCAAATGGTGCCTGCGGTACCAATGATTTCGTTGCGCGAGAAGCCATACCCGCGATCAGCTGTCCATGTATCCTCGATACTGGCGATCTGCCCGCCCGGAAACGTATAGGTTGCAATGCCATAATCCTCAAGCTGAAGCTGCGGATAGCGGCGATTCCCCGCAACTCCACAGACGTTGCTTGGTTCTGCACCAAACATCCAACGTGCATAATCTAGCGCATAGATTGCGTGATCGAGCCAGGCACCACCCGGAACACGGTTCGGGTCGAGCCACCAGCCGCTATCGTCGCTGCCGGGCCAGGCCATTGGGAGGCCGCTATTAAGGGTGTGCATATAGCGCAATACCGATCCAATCCGCCCTTCATCGACCCAACGTTTTGCACGCGCTTTTTCAGGCATTAGCCGCCAACTGCTTTCGAATGGGAAGAATTGGATGTTGGCGGCTTGAACGGCTGCCACCAGTTCGTCTGCAGTTTCCATGTTGAGCGCGAATGGCTTGACACTCAGAATATGTTTGCCAGCCGCTGCCGCCTGTTTGATCAGTTCAGGGGCTAAATCTGTACTGGTCGTGATTGCAACAATCTGAACATCCGGGCGCTCAATCGCCGCCCGCAAATCGGTTCCTGCCTCGCCACCCGATTGCTGAGTTACCGTCTGAGCGCGCGCTATTTGTGGATCTGCAACCGCCACAAGCCGCGTGTGTGCGCTATTTGCCACCTGCTCGGCTACATGAAACCCTATGTACCAGTGATCCAATCCAACAATTGCGACACCAAGCTTGTCCATGAGATTCTCCTTTGAAACGATGGAACGACAGAATATACTATTACGCTCTGCGCTCTGCGCTCTGCGCTTCTCCCCGCTCTCTTGGCATTACTACTGCGGCTGCAACAGCCGTGGCCATTAAGATGATCGATACAATCCGAAACATGGTTGGCATTCCGTAGAGTTGTGCGATCTGCCCACCAAGCACAGAGCCCGCAATGCCACCAATCGCACTGGTTGTGTAATACAATCCAGCGAATCGGCCACGCTGCTTCCTTAACCCAAGTGATGTAGCATAAAGTAGCGATGGGGTTTCGTATGAGGAGTATGTAAATGAGCGGAACATCTGAATGATTATAAACCAGAAGAACCCATCGGCGAATGTATACGCTGTAAAAATACAGGCCATACCGGCTACACCAGTAATGATCACCCACTTACGTCCTATTTTGTCGGCCAGAATACCAGCCACAAACAGCCAGAAGACTTCGCCAGCCGCTGCTAATGCCCATAGCCCACTGATTTGAGTTTGTGAGTAGCCGTTACCATTCATGAACACAGGCCAGAGCGATACAACCGAACCCATTCCTAAGAACCAGGCTAATGCGAGGCCAAGAAATGGTAAGAGAATGCGTAGTCGTAGGCCCGCAGTTGGTGGTTCAGGGATGACTGTGGTGCCTTCGGCCGCTTGTGGCCCATGGCTCTCGGGTTCCTGGGTTCGCTCGTGCACCTGGCTTACCAACAGAAACCCGAGCGCGAAGCACACAGCGGCAAGTAGAAGTGGCGTGCGGATCCCATAGGTATCTGAGATCCAGCCACCCGTAATAGCAGAAGTCGCGAAGGCAAGTGAGCCCATCATGCGATACTGGCCCATGAATCGCCCACGCCGCTCCTGATTTTCTAGTAAATCACCAATCAGCGCCAGGCTGCCTGTGCTATATGCGGCGAATGCCAATCCTTCAACAATCCGGATCGGATAGAGCCATTCGTATGATGGCACCGTTGTGTTCGCAAAATAGACCAGTGCGAGAACTCCTGTGGCGGCCATGATCAGTGGCTTTCTACGCCCAAGCCGATCTGATCGTTGCCCCCACCAGTATTGTGAGACAAGCGATGCGGCTTGAGTAGAAGCAAAGATCAGCCCGATCTGACTTGTATTCGCACCGAGTGATTTGACATAATTCGAGAGTAGCGGCACCGTCAGCCCACCGGCTGCAAAGACAAGGAATAGCACTCCGGTCATACGGAGATAGGAGCTGCGGTCGCGCATATTGAGAGTGAACATAAAAGCCTATCAGCATAACGCATAACGCATAACGCATAACGCATAACGCATAACACTCTTGCGCTTTTGCGCTCTTGCGCTTTTGCGCTCTTGCGCTTTTGCGCTCTTGCGCTTTTGCGCTATGCGTTCCTGCGCTCTTGCGCTCCTACA
>JANLSE010000488.1:0-21714 GCA_031362265.1 Roseiflexaceae bacterium | reverse complement strand
GTGCTCGATCTTTCAAAGATCGAGGCTGGGCAAATGACAATCTACCCCGAGACGTTCAGTATCGCTGCTGTGCTCGATGAAGTAATTACGACTGTCACGCCACTAGCAAACAAGAATAGTAATCAGATCGAGCTTCAGGTGTCGCCTGATATTGTTCCTATGTATACGGATCTTGTGAAGGTGCGCCAGATTGCCCTTAATGTTGTCAATAACGCCTGTAAATTTACCCATCATGGACAGGTAACCATCACTGCGGATATGCTGGCAGACAAGCTTATTCTACAAGTCGCTGATACTGGCATTGGCATCAGCCCTGAGTATATGAACCGAATCTTTTCCGAATTCCAACAAGCTGATTCTTCAAGCACTCGTCATTACGGCGGCACTGGCCTTGGCCTCGCCCTCAGTAAGCGACTCTGTCGGTTGCTTGGGGGTGATATTAGCGTTGTGAGTATCCCAGATGCTGGTTCGACGTTTCTGATCGCGCTGCCGATCGTGCTTGAGGTTTCTGCATTATTGTTATGATCGAAAAGGGTGTGAATTCCGAAGCAACGATGTCTGTGAATCATTCCATTACCCATGTTCTACAACAGGGAGGATTTCGTGCCGAAGATCTGATTCGCCAGATTCGGGTGATTGCCAAGGGTAACCTACGATGAGTACGATTTTAGTGGTGGAGGACGACGCCAGCACGCGCGAGTTACTTGTACGTCGCCTTGAGGCGGAACAATATATTGTTCTCACAGCAATCGATGGGATCGAAGCACTTATACAAACAAGAAATATGAAACCCGACTTGGTGATCCTGGATATTGGGTTACCCAAGCTTGATGGTTGGCAAGTTGCTAGGCGCCTTAAAGCAATCGAAACTACTCGTGTTATTCCGATTATCGTGCTCAATGCGTATGCCATGCAAGAGGATCGCCAGCGTAGCTTGGCGCTTGGGTGTGAGGATTATCAGGCCAAGCCGATCGACTTTGCACAGCTTCTTACCAAAATTAGCTATTGGTTGCAGGTGAGCATGAACCTCAAACACACCAATGCATCAACCTTAATATAGGCATCCCATGAATAGGCCTCAATAGTAGTGTAACTAGTAGTAAGTGTGAGCTTTTTACGTGCAACTATTGAAAGCTTACCAGCATGGCCGTGAGTGCAATCACCCCTGGGCCGAACACCCCTGGCAGTCGATCCGCGGGTGGCCCTGCTTGTTGGATGGTGTCACCACACGGGTAGGCGTTGGTGGGAGTTCGCCCTGAGGTAGCCCAAGCAATTGTGAGTCTGGGATTGAATATTTCTAAGTTGCGCAGCTATAACAATCTTCAAAGCGCGCTCAATCGGCGGAGCGTTTAGCGCCGCACAAGGCTCATAGTGATGCTCGCGAGTTGGCTCAATTTGAGCGGCTTATTCAGGTAGACAGTTGCGCCAGCCGCTAGGCAGCGCTCGCGGTCACCAGGAAGCGCCAATGCTGTGAGTGCAATGATTGGCGTGCGCTGCAGAGCAACCCGCTGGCGCATGTGGCGGATTGTTTCCAGGCCATCCATGCCTTGTAGATATACATCCATCACAATTAACCTTGGGATGGTCTCCTGAACCTGTGCTAATGCCACTTCGCCAGATCGAGCGTATGTTACTCGATATCCACAGCGTCCAAGGTAATTGGCCAGCAATGCAGCACTCGATTGGTCGTCCTCAACGAGCAAAATATCGAGTGGCTCTGAGATTTGAACGATCAGGGGTGGATCTTCTGGATGTTGATTCACGAATGGGAATGCTGGTGTACTGGTGCCAATGTCTTCGATTTGGCGCTGCTGCTCATATTGGCTCCATGGCAATACCAGCGTAAAACGGCTACCACGGCCTAACTCACTCGTAAGTTCAATCCCACCTCCATGCAATTTGATTAATTGCGCAACCAATACCAACCCTAGGCCGCTCCCGGCATGGGTATGTTGGTATTCACCTTCAAGCTGTGAGAATGGCTTGAAGAGCCGCACAATATCGTGCTGCGCGATCCCAATTCCCGTATCCCAGACAGTAAAGCGTATCTGATCAAGCTCCGGATACCCTTGTACCTCTAGGCCAATTTCACCGTCGTTTGGCGTGAATTTGATCGCATTCGAGAGTAGATTGATCAATGCTTGCATAAGTCGGCGCTCATCGGCACGAATCAGATGAATGGCGGGATGAATCTCCAGTTTGAGAGTAATCCCCTTGCGAATTGCTAACTCACGAACAATACGAATGCTAGACTGGCATATCGATTGTACTGGCACAACTTGAAAATCAAGATCGAATTGCCCTGATTCAATCTTGGCAAAATCGAGGAAATCATTGATCAGTGCGAGCAGATGTTGTCCACTCTCTTGAATATTACTGAGCGCCTCGATTTGTTCTGTATTGATTGGGCCAATCAGTTCGGCCTGGATAACTTCGGTGAGGCCAAGGATAGCGGTAAGTGGTGTTCGAATCTCATGGCTCATATTCGCGAGGAACTCATCCTTGAGCTTGGTTGCTCGTTGGAGCTCATCATTCATACGTGCAAGGCCAATATTCTGGTGCGTGATTTGCTCTTTGAGTAGACGTAATTCATTCCGCTGCTGAACACGAATCTGCTCAATGATCCCATGCTCAGTGACATCGGTAACGACCTGGATCAACCCTTCAATCTGCTTGGCATCGTTGACATAAGGCAAGGTTAGGAGATTGAGGTAGCGAATGCTTCCATGTGGGCCATCACGGCCAATTTCGGGTAGCCATAGTTGAGCTTGTCGCCCTGCGAGCAGATCCGCCAGAACTGGTTCATAGCCAACGAGTTCTGGCAACAGATCAAGTAAGTGTTTGCCAAGTAAGTCATCGCCATTCTCTAGGATATCGATTCTTCCACCAAGTTGCTGCACAATCAGCAAAGGATCAACAACAACAAAACTACTACCACTCTCAGCAAGCACAAGTTGTTCAATCGAATGATTCAAGCTGGTATCCTGCAATCGAGGCTGAGCGATTATCCACTAACTGGAATGGGTGAAGGTGTAATCAGTTCTGCTGGTACTGGGCGTAACAAGCTTACCCAACGCGCCGGAACCCAGCCAATGATCTCGACAGCCTCGCCTTGGGAAAGCGCCACACGCACTCGATACCAATCGCCAATTTGGGCCAGTACTTCCAGTGGCGCGCCAAGTGGTGCCACAATCGATGTACGTGTACTGCGCTCATCTGGCATACTGTAGAGGAAGACATTCCCGATCATAACACCTGTAAAACGAGTTGGCGTTGCGGTTGGTGTTGCGGTTGGAAGCGGCGTATTGGTAGATGTGGCCGTTGCTGTGCTCGTTTGGGTTGGCGTACTGGTTGGGAGTGGCGTACTGGTTGGGAGTGGTGTACTGGTTGGGAGTGGTGTACTGGTTGGGAGTGGTGTACTGGTTGGCGGGCTTGTTGGCACCGGTAGGCTCGTTGGGGCCAGGAGGATATTCAGATTGGATTCAACCCGCCAAGCCCAGCCGACACAAAGTGCCATCGGTAAGAGTAATATCGCCAGTAGGAGGCCAATAATGATGCGCTGTGAAATCGTATTCTGGCGCTGTACTGTTGCAACATCTGGCGGGATCATGCGCTCGCGTAAGATGCGTAAAACAGTTTCTGCCAGTGCGGTATTACTGCCATCGAAGCGCCGCAACTGATCGTAGCGTTTCTCGTGGATAGTAATTAACGCTTGTTGCATCGTCTCGCGATAATTTGAGGGCTCAACTCCTTCAATAACAACCGCAAGATACGCCGCACTGCCAGCTTCAATCAGGATCTGCTGCGACTCATATGCGATTGCCCCAAGTTCACCACTCTCGGTGCGATCTAATGCTTCACGCGCAAAATCGCGAATAGCCGTTAACATGCCACTCACGAGATCGCGATCAGCACGAACCTTATCGCTTGAGTAATGGCAAATGAGCAGCCCGGAGCCACGCTGAATCAGGAAGATTTCGCGGATAGTGAATGGCAGTGCATCACGTAATTCAAACTCACCGCCCTTAACACCCTGTATGCGTGCTCGCCAGTAACGTGGGTCAGTCAATACCTGTGCGCGTTGACGAAGCCGATTATCAATCGATTGGGCCAGTGTACGAACCGACTCTGCCACTGCCCGACCAATCATTTGGCCCACAACAGGATAGAGCGCATCCACGATATCATCGCGCGCCTGATAGACCTGACGCCGGATAGCTTCGCCAATGACAGGGGCGATGGCATCGGCAATTTCATCACGGGATTCACTGATTTGCTCAGTCAGGATCTCAGCAATCAGCGGGCTGATTCGATCAACCAGAGCTTCGGGTTTGAGCAGCACGCGCCGCAATTCTTCAATCTGCTGCGCCGTCTCGTTATCCTGCGCCATTGCTGCTTAATCCTTTGAACCCGAAAGACCCTCAAGTAGCCCGGTGACGGTATTGCCTGTTTCCAAACGTGTTGCGATCTCGATCAGCATACTCGCAAGCGCTTTGCGATCTGTTTTCTGATTATCGAGTCGATCTGCAAAGCGGCGTAGTTCAGCGCGTAACGTATCCTCGGTAGTGCGAATTTCACGCCGCACGGTTTGGCTACGTTGCTCAACATGATCGCGCGTCTCAATCAGATTAACCTTTTGCGAGCGAATATCTGCATCGTGTAGCGCATGTGATTTGCGTAGATCGAGCACTCCTTCGATTGCACCGACAATCGTATCCTCATGTTGGCGCACTTGAGTTGCTAATTGCTGCAGCAGTGCGTCGCGATTACGCCCGCGCTCAAGTTCACGCCGCAACTCATCGCTGAGCCTACGTACCTCAAGTTCGGCTGTTTCGACACGATGTGCAATGCTCTTCTCAAGTTCACCAAAGCGCTCTTGCATCTGGCGCAAATCGCTCCCCATCCGTTCACTTTCACGGCGAAGATCGGTAAAGCGCCGCTCATATTCCTCCATCTGGGCACCAAAGATAATCTCGCGCAGTCGATCAGCTTCAGCACGGCGCAGGCGCTGGCGTGCAGTATCTGGGCCGAGAATAATTTCACGCACCCGATCAATGTCTTCTTGTGGAATCTCTGGGGTGGTGCCTTCGGACATAGCACCGTTTGAGGTTGATGGTGTTGGGTCTTCGGTACTCACGTGCTGCTCCTTTGGTTACAAATGATGTTACCTAATGCCTGAAAGGCTAGCTCAACACCTTCACCCGTTTTGGCACTGCCAAGGAACCAAGATGTTCTATGGGTTTGAGCGGTGCTGTGCAAGAGTTCATCTGTTAGTACGCGTTGACTCTCAAGATCGCTCTTATTTGCGATAATAATGAGCGGCACGTCTAGGTTGATGCTCCGAAATTCGTGGATATAGTTATTGAGCGACAGTAGCGTTTCACTACGCGTAAGATCACACACTAACAATGCACCGCTCGCACCTTGGTAGTAGGTACGCGTGATAGAGGTAAAAGGTTCACTACCTGCCATATCCCAAATGAGCATTGTCAATGTTGTTGGTTCAGCCAGGGGTAACTGTAGCGCTTTACGACTGACGCGAACCCCAATTGTGCTGAGATAGCTATCGTCGAAGCGACTCTCAACAAATCTACGTACTAAACTCGTCTTTCCAACAGAGAAATCGCCGAGTAAGCAAACCTTGGTTGTAAGCTGCTTCATTATGCGCTATCCTATAGCTGCAAGGGTGTCTGAGGCAGCTCAGCTCTTCAATAGTTAGTATTGTCACGATTACCAGATAATGATACCATAGTTGTGCGTTATTGAAAGATCGAGATTGACGCAGATATGTATCACTATCTTAGCCATATATACAGCTATTTTACAATTATTGATATTTTGTCATTTTTGCCCTAATCTTTATTGGATGTTTTATGCGTAGTCAGAGTACGATTCTTATTGTCGATGATGATAGATATGCCCGATATGCATTGCAATCCTTGTTAGCTCACGAGGGCTATACGCTCATTCAGGTTGGCACTGGCACTGATGCGTTACGGCAAGCAGCCGAATATCTCCCAGATCTCATTCTGCTCGATGTTATGTTGCCAGATATTGATGGTTTTGAGCTGTGTAAACGGCTGCGCGATAGCACTCAACTGCGTGAGATCCCGATTTTGCTTATTACAACACTCAATGATCGTGAATCGCGCATGCGTGGAATCGCTGCTGGCGCTGATGGGTTCATTAGTAAACCATTTGATCGTAGCGAACTGCTGACGCATATTCGAACAATCGTCAGGCTTGATCGCTATCGTAGGCTATTAGCCGAACAGGCTCGTTTTCAACATCTGATTCAACTCTCGCCGGATGGGATCGCGATTATTAACGCCAACAGCGATTTCTTGCTCGCTAATCCGGCACTGGCGATACTACTTGGTGCAACTAGTTCCGATGCGCTGATAGGCCAGAACCTTGCTTCCTATATTCTTGTTGATGTGAGTGATCGCTTTACCGCTAGTTTGGCAGCTGTTCAAGCGGAACCAAGCCAACCGGTTCATGTTGAACTTATTCTGAATACCATCCAAGGGCGGTTTGTTCCAGTTGAAATAAGCATTGGTCGCTTTAATGATCTCGATGGAGCGCATGCACAACTGATCTTCCGTGATATTAGTGAACGTAAGCGAGCAGAAGCCCAAATTCAGCGCCAAATCAGCCAACTGACAAGCCTTCATGCAATCGGTGTAGCAATTACCGCGAATCTCGATTTGAATATCACACTGGCGGCACTATTAGATCAAGTTGTTGATTATCTTGGTGTCGATGCCGCAACGGTGCTTTTGCTCAATCGAAACCTTCAGGTGCTTGAGGTGTCTGCCCAACGTGGTATCGATCTCTCATCCGATGACCAGATGATTGTTCGGGTGGACGAGGGTATGTCTGGCACGGCTTTCCTGACCCATCGGCCGGTTGCTGCCCCTGATCTCAGCCGTGAGGAACTCCGTAATAACCGCGATCGTCTGCTTGGGGCTACATTTAGCTCGTATTATGCATTTCCATTACAAGCCCGTGGCGAAGTTCATGGTGTGCTAGAAATTATGCACCGCGCGCCCTTTGCACCGCCGCATGAATGGTGGATGTTCTTGGAGGCATTGGTGGTGCAGGCTGCAATTGCCATCGATACTGCTGCACTCTTCGGCCAGTTACAGCGCGTTAATGCGGAACTGACTCATTCATACGATGCAACAATTGAGGGCTGGTCGCGCGCATTAGATCTCCGTGATCATGAGACCGAAGGCCATAGCGCACGCGTCACCGAAGTTTCGTTGCAATTGGCCAAGCGCATGAATGTCAGCTTGGAGGATCTCGATCACATCCGACGTGGCGCCTTACTGCACGATATCGGCAAGATGGGTATCCCCGACCGTATTCTGCTCAAGGCTGGCCCGCTTAGCTCCGATGAATGGAGCATTATGAGCCGCCATCCGAGTTATGCATATGAGTGGCTTGCGCCAATTTCATTTCTCCAGCCAGCACTCGCTATCCCATATTCGCATCACGAGAAATGGAATGGAACCGGGTATCCACGCGGTTTGCAGGGTGAGCAGATCCCGCTTGCCGCGCGTGTTTTTGCAGTTGTTGATGTCTGGGATGCCCTACGATCAAATCGGCCCTATCGGCAACCATGGTCAGAAGAAAAGATACGTGATTATATCAAAACGCTCTCTGGCACACACTTTGATCCGCGTGTTGTGGATACATTTCTTGAGATGCTTGATTCCTGGGCAGCAAAAGATAAAGAATAAACATGCAACGCGTTACAATAACCTTCCATGTATTTGATACGCTATAGAAGGGAATAAATTGACACCATCCATGTGTCAATCTACAATACGATTTGATGACTTCCCGATACCGATTCCAACATCTGTTGAGCCTGTTGTTGATTGCAGGGCTCCTAACAGCTACGACACTAAGTGCACCACACCAGAGTGAGCTTCACGTAGATCAGTTGCCCGCGCCACTCGATGCTGCACCATTTGGTATTAATACCCATCTGGCAACCCGATCCACCGATTTGGCTGCAATCGGCACAGCTGCCGATCTGGTCGTGAATGCTGGTGCTGGATGGGCGCGTGAAGATATTCACTGGTATCGGGTGCAACCAACGGCCGATACATGGGATTGGAGTTTCACCGACGCTGCAATTGGTGCACTGGTGACACGGCGTGTTCAGATTGTGGGGGTGATTGGTCACCCACCTGGGTGGGCAACCCCAGATTCATCCGATTCGCCACTTGGGCTTTCCTTTTCTGCACCAGATCCACAACAATTTGCAGCATTTGCCCAGGCCGTTGCAGTACGTTATAGTCGCTATATTACCCACTGGGAGATCTGGAATGAGCCTGATAACCCATTGTTCTGGAAGCCTGCCCCTAACCCAGCTGCCTATGCGCGCTTACTGAATACTACGAGTGCTGCTATTCGTAGCGCGGTTCCAAATGCACGCATCCTGCTTGGTGGAATAAGCCCGTTTGATAGCCACTTCTTACAAGGTGTCGCTGATGCAGGCGCGTGGAATAGCTTCGATATTATCGCAATCCATCCATATGTTGATCCAGCATCACCCGAGGCCGCTAATCTTGGTTCGGTTACGGATAGTGTTCGAGCATTGGCCAATCGGTATGGTGCCCGCCCGATCTGGGTAACCGAGATAGGTTGGGCCAGTACGCCGGATGGACGCCACCCTCCCGGCAGCACTGATCAACAGGTACAGGCAAATATGTTGGTACGCGCAACACTTCTATTGTGGCAAGCGGGTGTCGAACGTATCTTTTGGTATACCCTCAAAGATGACCCCGAGGGCGATACGTATGGCATGTTTGCATTGGGCACTGGTCGATCCGATTTTTCGATCCCAAAACCTGCATATACGGCGTTCCAGAATCTTAGCCGCCAGTTGAGCGCGGCAAGTTATTCCAGTATCAGCGACCTATTCGCGCGTAGTACGATTGTAGATTTTGAGCAGTTTGGGATCTGGTTGCGTGGCGATCAACCATATGGCCGTTTCAGTTCGACCAATCAGTACCAACATACTGGCTCAATGGCGGCCCAACTTGCATATCGTTTCCCAACACGTGCAAACGACTATGTGGTATTTCGGCGTGCGCCGGCTGCACCGATCCCAGGTAACCCCTATGCAGTTGGTGTATGGGTCTATGGTGATGGATCCGGCCATACACTCAAAATCTGGTTACGCGATGCGAATGGCGAAATTCTTCAATATGCACTTGGCGCAATTGGCCCAGCAGGTTGGCGCTTTATGCAAGTGCAGGTTGGTGGAATAGTGCCATCCTGGAATCGGATCACAACCGGCGGAAATGGTCAACTCGAAGTCCCTGCGCGCGTTGAGGCGCTTGTGCTTGATGATGCACCAGATAGCTTTGTTGGCAGCGGTTCGATTTTTATTGATGATATTACGAGCATGAGTGGCCCTGAGGGCTATGATTTACGCATCCAACAAGGCAAGACCCCGATCGATGTGCTCTGGGCGCCACAGCCAATTTTGGTTAGCATCACGAGTCCGAACACCTTTGCAACGGTGAGCGATCGCGATGGTAGACAACGTACAATTCCCGCAAAGGATGGGCGAATCGTACTACCAATTGGCCCAGCAGTAACCTATGTACGGCATGGATCATGATACGGTTGACAACCCAAGAACGAAGTAGTATACTAGTTGTAATCCCGCCCCCTAGGGGAGGGGATACTAAATAGAATAATGCCGACAGGAGGCAAGCGATGAAGACCGATCAGTTTCGTGTTCCTGAGATGTCGTGCCAGCATTGTGTAAACGCAATCACCAAAGAGGTTAGTGCTCTCCAGGGTGTTGCACTTGTTTCGATCAATCTTGCCGAAAAAACAGTCAAGGTTGATCACGAGCCTGATGTAAGCGTTGCCGCGCTCGTAAGCGCGATCAATGAGGCAGGCTACGATGAGGTAGCAGTGCTGGTGTAGCGGGAATCCTCAAAACGATGGGATCATGGAACAACAAATATTCCGTGATCCCATTGTTCTTTCATATTTTGGGTTGAATTATCTTCGCTCGTAGTTTGGCGCTTCTTGGGTAATAGCGATGTCGTGTGGATGGCTTTCGATCAGGCCAGCCATCGATATTCGAATAAAGCGTGAATCATGGCGGAGTGCTTCGATGTTAGGTGCGCCAACATAGCCCATGCCAGCACGTAACCCACCAACCATTTGGTAAACGGTGTCGCTCAATGAACCCTTGAAAGCGACTCGCCCCTCGATTCCCTCAGCAACCAGCTTACGTGGTTCACCAGCATTCGTCTGGAAGTAGCGATCACCGCCACCACGTTGCATTGCGCCAATCGATCCCATTCCACGGTAGATTTTGTAGCTGCGGCCTTCGTAGAGAATCATCTCACCCGGGCTTTCTTCTGTGCCGGCAAACAGTGAGCCGATCATCACGCTATGTGCGCCTGCGGCAATCGCCTTCGCAATATCGCCTGAGTAACGCATGCCACCATCAGCGATCACCGGGATGCCAAAGCGCTCTGCAACCCGTACGCAGTCAGTGACAGCAGTGATCTGAGGCATTCCGGTACCAGTGACAACACGTGTCGTACAGATTGAGCCTGGTCCTTGGCCAACCTTGACACCATCAACACCGCGCTCGCATAGCGCCATGGTTGCGACAGCAGTTGTGACATTGCCAGCAACGAGTTGGACGCTCGGAAAAGCCTCACGCACACGCTCAACAGCATTAAGCACATTGATATGCGCGCCATGGGCTGAATCGATCACAAGCACATCGACACCAACTTTTACCAGCGCCATAGCACGATCAATGAAATCACCTGAGACCCCGATTGCAGCACCGACCCGTAAGCGGCCGTGCTCATCCTTGACTGATTGCGGGTACTCGATCGTCTTCATAATGTCTTTGACAGTGATCATGCCCGAGAGTTTGCCACGTCGGTCAACAACAAGCACCTTCTCAATGCGGTGCTTATGCAATAGCTCCTTGGCCTGATCTAGGGTAGTGCCCTCTGCGACGGTCACCAGATTACGGCTGGTCATCAATTCACGGATCGGACGCGTGGGATCTGTCTCAAAGCGCAGATCGCGGTTAGTTACGATTCCAACCAGATCATCGGTATGGTTGACAATTGGGATGCCAGAGATGCGGTATTCAGCCATGAGACTGAGCGCATCACCAACTGTTTTGTCGTCGTGCATCGTGATTGGGTCGGTGATCATACCACTCTCGGAGCGCTTGACTTTGCGCACCATCTCGGCCTGCTGATCAATTGGCATGTTTTTATGAATGATACCCATGCCGCCCTCACGTGCTAACGCAATCGCAAGGCGGTGTTCTGTGACAGTATCCATTGCCGCACTGATAATAGGGATATTGAGCTTGATGCCGCGAGTTATCAGGGTGCTTACGTCTGTCTGGCTGGGAATAATTTCTGAGGCTGAAGGTATCAGTAACACATCATCAAACGTCAGTCCATCACGTACATACTTCTCATCCCAGTGGCTTGCCATGTACTTCCTCCCTATGTATGGGCCTCGCCCGGTTAAAAAAAGCCTCCGTGCCGCATGGCACAGAGGACAGGGAATATGCCTGTCGGCATGATTGTTGTTAGTTCGGGATACTATACTCCTCACGGGGGTGGCTGTCAAGGAGTGTAAACGCAAAGCATACCTAGTAAATCGGCTATAATTATGTCAGCCAGTTCTTCGGGGAGGCATTGAATGCTGGCGAGTTTGCGTATTACATCGGCGGCTTTATTCCGGCCAGTCGAAATTCTGCGGAATTATCGACGCGCTGATCTGCTGCCTGATATTATTGCGGGCGCTACTGTCGGCGTGGTGTTATTACCACAGGGCCTAGCATTCGCGCTGCTTGCAGGCTTGCCACCCGAGATGGGGTTGTATGCTGCGGTTGTTGGAGCGATCGTTGGTGCGCTCTGGGGTTCTTCACATCACCTCCAAACTGGCCCGACCAATACCGCATCAGCCTTGACACTTTCGGTACTCTTACCAATCGCGGCCCCTGGTTCGCCCGAATTTTTAGCCGCCGCAGGGCTTATTGCGATTCTTGCTGGCCTCTTTCGCCTCGTCATGGGCTTGGCTCGCCTAGGTGTATTAGTAAACTTTGTTTCGGATTCAGTCATTGTTGGGTTTACTGCTGGTGCTGGCGGGCTTATTATTGCCAGCCAGTTAAGTACGCTTCTTGGAATCAAATCGACGCCAGCCCAAGATCTGTTTACCATGATCTCGGCAGTAATTCCACAGCTGCCAGGTGTGCATGTGCCAACCCTGGTACTCGGTTTGGTTACACTGGCCCTACTCTTGCTGATGCGGCGAATCCCTTCACGCTACCCACTCTCCTTGGTGGGGATCGTTGTAGCAGCCACTGGCGCATTTGTATTTGGGATGGAGCAACAAGGCGTCAGGGTGATTGGTGCAATTCCTACCCATGTTCCACCGTTTACACCACCGGCCTTCGATCTTGCGCGCATTGGGCAGATCTCAACAGGCGCACTTGCAATTGCAGCAATTGGCTTGGTTGAGGCAACCGCAATAGCGCGGGCACTCGCCAGTAATTCGGGGCAGCGGCTCGATTCTAATCAAGAATTTGTTGGCCAAGGGATGAGTAATATCGTTGCTGGCCTCTTTTCGGGTTACCCATGCTCGGCATCATTCAATCGCTCGGCCCTGAGCTACCGAGCAGGTGCGCGCACAGCAGTTGCCAGTGTCTTTGCGGGGATCTTTGTTCTGCTGGCAAGTTTATTACTGGCCCCATTAGTTACGCATCTGCCCCGTGCAGTAGTGGCAGCCGAGCTTGTGCTAGCAGCGTATGGCATGATCGATCGCAAGCGTATGGTGCGAATCTGGCGTGGCGCACGTGGTGATTCGGCGATTATGGTTGTGACATTTGTTGCAACGCTGCTGTTACCATTGCAATTTGCAGTCTTGATTGGAATCCTGATGTCGCTTGGTTACTATATTATGCAGACCAGCGCGCCTCAGGTGTTGTCGGTTGTTCCCGATGAGCAGTTTCGCCACTGGATTCATCGTTCAGATCGCCCGAATTGCCCGCAGTTAGCAGTTGTTGATCTGCTTGGTGACCTCTACTTTGGTGCGGTTGGGCATGTGGAAGAAGCAATTCAACATTTGGCACTAAGCAACCCACATCAGCGCTTCTTGCTATTACGCATGCATAGTGTGAATCGCTGTGATATTAGCGGTATCAATATGCTCGAGCAGATTGTACGCCTCTATCGGGCGCGCGGTGGCGATATTTTCTTTGTACGCGTACGCGATCCAGTCTTTGATTTAATGCAGACCACGCGTTTCCTTGATCTACTTGGGCCTGGGCACATCATGACAGAAGAGGCTGTGATTGGGCATGTTTTTCAAAAAGTGCTTGATCCAGCAGTTTGTATCTATGAGTGTGAAGTACGGGTCTTCAAGGAATGCCGTAACCTGCCGAAGCGAGAATTGCCCGGAGTGATCCCCCTATTACAGGGGCCTATTCCGGATGTAGCGGAGATTGCAGCACGCGATCTATGGAAACGTCGCAAAGCACCCGATCCGCCACTGGTGATCGATGTTCGTGAGCCACGTGAGTTCCGTCAAGGGCATGTGCCAGACGCTCAGTTGATCCCACTCGCAGCTATTCTCGCTGATGCAAGCCAGGTTTCGCATGGCCGTGAGATTATACTTGTCTGCCGTAGTGGGCGGCGTAGTGCGCGTGCGGCAGCAATCTTGGCAACAAAAGGATATACCAATCTGTCGATATTGCAGGGCGGCATGCTTAGTTGGGAAGCCGAGAACCTACTACAGGCTATTGATTGACTACAATTACAATAGTGCGAGAAGAAGACCTGGACATGGGAACAGGAGACATGGGGACAGTGAGACAAGCAGACACGGAGACACGGAGACAAGTGAACGCAGAGCGCAGAGCCTGTGAGCAACATTCGGGTGTTTTGCGCTTTGCGCTCTGCGCTTTTGCGCTCAAAAGGACAATACTAATGACTAATCTACCCTTCAGTAGGAATTTGGGCATGGATCTGGTGCGTGCCACTGAGGCTGCTGCACTAAGTGCAGGGCGTTGGATGGGCCTTGGCAGGCGTGCAGATGCCGATCGTGCGGCGATTAGAGCCATGGCAAAGGCGCTGCGTATGCTTGATATTAATGGTTATATCGTGATTGGTGAAGAGGGTAAAACTGGCGACGATACTACTCTGGCGGGTGGGCAACGCATTGGCACTGGGGATGGCCCTGAGGTTGATGTTGTTGTTGACCCGATCGATGGCAAACGTATGTTGGCGGAAGGCCGATCTGGGGCTATTTCGGCTGCGGCAGTTGCACCACGTGGTTCACTTTGGGCGCCACGTGGTGCAATGTATCTCGAAAAGCTGGTTGTGAATGCCGAGGCAGCTTCCTCAATAGTGAGTGAATGCCTCGATGCGCCTGCGGCCTGGACTCTCGCACTAGTAGCGCGTGCGAAGAAGAAGGATGTACGTGATTTAGTTGTTTTTGTGCTCGATCGACCGCGCCACCAGGATTTGATCGCCGAGATTCGTTCGGCTGGAGCGCGTGTGATGTTGCGTGGCGATGGTGATGTAGCCGGGGCACTTATGGCTGCTTCACGGCGTAGTAGTGTTGATGTGTTGATGGGTATTGGTGGCGTGGTGGAGGGCATTATGGCCGCTTGTGCTGTCAAAGCATTAGGCGGCGCGATGCTGGCCCGGCTTGCGCCGCAGAGTGAGGTGGAACGCGACAATATACAGGCTTTTGGGCACGATATTAAGCAAATCCTGCGCTGTGATGAATTGGTGACCAGTGACCAGATTTTTTTCGCGGCGACCGGCATAGCTGATGGGCCACTCTTGCATGGTGTACGCTATGAGGGTGGCCGAGCCGAAACACATTCGCTTATTCTGCGCGCAGAAACAGGCACTCGCCGTATCATTCAGGCGGAACATCTACTGGGCAATGAGGAATAAGGTGCACGCACTCGGTTAACAGAAACGTTTCGAGTCAACCATTCATTGAGAAGGATTTCACATGACCAAGATTGCTTTTATTGGTGCTGGTAGCCTTGGGTTTACCCGCGGTTTGGTGCGCGATATTCTGACATTCCCACGCCTTGCGGATGCTGAACTTGCGCTGATGGATATTGATGCCGAGCGACTCGATTTTGCCTATCGCTCGGTTTCACGAATTGTTGAGCTTGGCAACTACCCGGCCAAGGTCACCGCCACCCGTGATCGGGCAGAAGCCTTGAGTGGGGCTGATGTTGTGCTTGTCACGATTCTCGCTAGCCCACTGCATGTCTGGCGCCATGATCTTGAGATCCCCATGCGCTATGGAATCGATACAAATATTGGTGATACACGTGGCCCTTCTGGTATCTTCCGCGGCCTGCGTACAATTCCGGTGATGCTGGAGATTGCGCGCGATATGCAGCGCTATTGCCCTGGTGCTGCTATGCTCAACTACACCAATCCAATGGTGTTGTTATGCCGGGCGATTCAGCATGAAACAACCGTGCCAATGGTTGGGCTGTGTCACTCGGTTCAAGGCACTGCTGAGATGCTTGCCGGTTGGATCGGTGCACCAATTAATGAGATCACCTACACATGTGCCGGAATTAACCATATGGCTTGGTACCTCGATTATCGCTGGAAGGGTGTTGATGCGTATCCGCTCATTCGTGATGCGGTTGCGCGCCCAGAAATCTATAATGAGGAACAGGTTCGTAATGAGCTCTTCATGGCGCTCGATTATTACCCAACCGAATCAAGCGGGCATCATTCTGAATACAACTGGTGGTTTCGTAAACGCCCCGATCTGATCGAACAATATTGCACCCATGGAACTGGCTGGAATCCTGGTGCATCGCTTGCAACAATCAAATGGTATGAATCACGCGAAGGGTTATGGCGCGATGAAGCCAAGCAATGGTTTGCCTCTGCAAACCCAATTTCACTCGAGCGTGGCCACGAGTATGCATCCTCAATCATTAATGCATTGCTTGGTGGCGAACCCTTTACATTTAATGGCAATGTTGCCAATACTGGCCTGATCGACAATCTCCCACAGAATGCTTGTGTTGAAGTGCCTGTATGGGCAAGCCGCAAAGGCTTTGAAGCGATTCGAGTTGGGGCATTGCCAGCTCAAGTAGCCATGCTAACTGGCATCACCTCACAACTAGAAGAGCTCGTTGTGCAAGGTTGCCTTGAAGGTGATCCACGCCTTGTCTATCAGGCAATTGCGCATGATCCGCTTACCGCAGCACTGCTCTCCTTGGCCGAAGCCAAGCAGATGACAAATGATCTATTTGAGGCAAATCGCGACCATCTGCCAACCTTCCAGCATTTCCGTGTATAGCAGAATGAAGGGACAAACACGGCAAAGTTGTTACGAACCTTGTCTAAGTCTTTGGTTCAGGTAGAAGCGCTCCATAAGTTTATCGGTGTTTAAGGAGATATAGCAAGGAAGTAGGTTATGCCAATCACGATTACCGCTGAGCGCCCAGACAGTGCGGATGCGCAAATGTTGATCGCGGAATTGGAGGAAATACTCTCTGCGGAATACCCTGCAACGAGCCGCCATGGCTATAGTGTCGAGAAACTGATTGCACAAGGGGTTGCCTTCTTTATCCTACGCAATGATGACGCACTCGTTGGCTGTGCAGGCATCCAGATGTTTGGCGATGCATATGGTGAAGTTAAACGTATGTATGTACGGCCTGCATTTCGTGGGGCTGGGTATGCAGAGATGCTGCTGAACCATTTGGCGGAATATGCTCGATCCCATAACACGCTACTGCTGCGGCTGGAAACTGGGGCACAGCAACACGCAGCTATTCGAATGTATGAACGTTATGGATTTTATCGTATTCCGCCATTTGGGCCCTATACCGATGATCCACTTAATTTGTGTTACGAAATGCCACTGCAACCATGAATACGCTCTTTTCGTCCAACACAATAATGAGCAGACCGTTCACGCCTTATAGCGTGGGCGAAAGGATAGATCAATGCAGCCACGTCTAACCAGAAGCCGAAATAATAAGATGATTGCTGGAGTGTGCGGCGGCCTTGCCGAGTATTTCGCGATTGATCCAGTAATCGTTCGATTGATATTTGTTCTTGTAACACTCACGAGCGGTATCGGGCTTTTATTTTACCCAGTATTGTGGATTGTTATGCCAAAGGCTGGCCCAGGTGATTTCCTGCCACATGATCCCGAGGCTTGGCGTGAGCGGGTGCAATCGGTAGGTGAAGAAGCGGCGGCATTTGGCCATAGTGTCGAACGGGAAGTACGTGAGGTATTTGCTGGTCGCCAAGGCAGTGTTAGCTCATCGCATGGTGCCCCGACGACCTATGCACAGCACCCAAGTGAAGGGTATAACTTCGATCCATACACTGGCCAGCCGATTCAGCAAATTCCCCCAGCGGTAAGCCCGCCACCGCGTCGTAAGGGCTCCGTCATTGCCGGAATTGTGCTGCTTGGCTTGGGAATTATGTTCGCTGCAGAATTCTTTGGTGTTCCATCTGATATTATCTTCCCTGTGCTGATGATTGGTGCCGGTGTGTGGATGCTCTTGCGGCGCTGAAATCCTGATCTACAACAGAAGGGTGAGCGATGAACATGCTTCATCGCTCACCCTTCTTCTATTTCCTCAGCTTACCCAATACGATTTCCTCATGGCTTCTCACGCTCGCCCATTTTCTTACGCTGCTTGTGAAACTTATTGTGCATACGGCCCCATTCCTTACCCTGCTGACGTCGATCATCCTTGATGGTCGGCGTTTTGCCAGTACTTTTCCGAATGCGCTCAAACGTTGGCCCTTCACCCTCCGATTCAAGCTCTTCCTCTAAATCGTCTTCTTCATCGCCGGGATCAACATAACGTGGCATGATTGCTTTCTCCTAAGAATGATAGAACCAAGAATTGCCCAGAGGGCACCCAAACCAAGAACAAGAGAACAAGAGAACAAGAGAACAAAAGAACAAGAACCGAGAACCGAGAACCGTTTACATGATCACATGCTCCAACGTTCCAACGTTCCAACGCTTCATTGCTCCAATGCTTCAATGCTTTGCGCTTTTGCGCTCTGCGCTCTGCGTTCTTGCGTTTTGCGCTTATTGATTCAGTGCTTCCGTTGCGCGTTGGGCGAGTTGGGGTGGCGCTCGCTCGCCAAGCCGTTGGGTGGCAGCAGCAGCTTCGCTATACCAGGGTCGTGCTGCATCTGCACCGAGCGTGAGTAATGCATGATCACCAGCCAACAGAGCATAGTGGAGCAAATCAAGATCAAGGGCGCGACCAGCCTGACTCAGATGGAGTGCAATCTCGGCACTATGTTCAGGCGCATCGCGATGGAGGTTGGCCAGTGCACGCGCGACCTGACGATGTAATAAACGTTGGCGTGGTGCCCCCAACAGGGAGTTGATTGTTGCTCGCATGGTATCATGCGCGAATTCCAGGCGCTGATTCTCGCGTTCGGTCAGAAAATAGCGATCGAGGAGTATTTGGGCGTGCTGGAGCGCCTCCTCGCCACCAAGCTCCTCGATCAGATCGAGCGACACTGAGCGGCCCAATACTGCGATCTGCTCAATCAGGCTGCGGGCAGGTTCTGGTAAGCGCGCAAGCCGCGCGCCAACTTGATCGCGGATGTGGGCGGTACGCGATAAATCTGGTAATACTGTGATCTGGTTCATTTCGGATGGTAGAGCCGTCAGTGAACGCGCCCCATGTGCTTCGAGTAATGCCTGTAATGCGATATGCAACATGAGTGGGTTTCCATTACTCTGCTGCGTAAGGCGTTCAGCCAGTGTATGCAGATGTGGTGGCACCGCGAGCATTTCTATAAGGGCAGATTGGTCAACTGGCCCGAGCAGCAACGGTCGTAGTAGCATGGCGCGGCCCAGCTCACGCAGGAGGGCATGCAGTGCGGGGCTCTCGGTAAGTTCCTCAGAGCGATAGGTTAGTATCAGTAGGATGGCTCGCCCAGGAATGGCATGGGCCAGTCGTCCGATCACCGCCAGCAGTGTATCATCGGCCCATTGTGCGTCATCAATACAGATCACAAGTGGTGCAAGGCGTGCCAGCGCCAACCCCAATTCAACAATCCCCTGAACGAGGCGTGAGCGTGCTTCATCGGAGGGGAGTGGTGCGAGTTGCGGTAAACTTGGCACACGCTCACGTAAGGCCGGGATAAACTCCGCTAGTTGAGCCAGCGCTGTTACCGGTAGGCGGCGCAAGAGTGGCTCAGGCGCAACACGAATAAGTGGGCGGAGTGCTTCTGCCAGGGCAGCTAATGGAAGTGCCCGCTCAATTGGTGTGCAGCGCAGTACAATCGGCAATATCTCACGGCGCTCGGCTTCGGCAATTGCTTCCATTAAAAGACGCGATTTGCCGATTCCAGTTTCGCCAAACAGGGTTACAACTCCCCCATTGTTGCGCTCAAGTGCAGCGATCCACGCACGCAATTGAGCGATCTCTGCAGCGCGCCCAGCAATTGGAGTAAGAATCTGTTGGCGAGCAATGGCGCGTTGCAATGGCAATGTGCGGTTTGTCCGTAGGGTTGGCTCGTTTGGGTACGTGATTGCGCGTGGTGGTCGCGCCGTTTCTAGTTCGCCGCGTAAGATTGCCGTGTGTAGTGTTTGAGTCTGTGGCGATGGCACGGCGCCAAGCTCATGATCCAGTGTGAGGCGAAAGCGTTCGTACGCTTGGAGTGCGGCTGCAATATCGCCAGCCTGTGCCTCGGCCTGCATAAGCGCACGACAGAGTGGCTCAAAGAGTGAGTCGATATCGAGACCTCGGCGGGCGATCTGGGTTGTTGCATGATATTCGCCACGCCCCAAATGCGCCATCGCAAGGGTTTCAGCTGCGCGCAAGAATCGTGTGCGATAGAACTCGCGTGGCGCTAAGGCCCATGCTGCGTCTGGTTCATCTTCGAGCAGATCACCACGATAGAGCAGCAGTGCCTGTTTGAGATCGGATTCGGGTGGGGTGAGGTCATTCGAATCAAAACATGCCGAAAAAGCCTCGATATCGCTCCATGTATCGGTGGGCTTCCCCCAAGCATAACCACCTGGCCGCGTCTCAATATATGCTGGTGAGGCGCGCTTCAAACCAGGTGTGAGTGTGCGGCGTAGGCTACTTATTGTGCTGCGTAGTGTGCTTGCCGCACGCTCACTATCGATCCCTGGCCAGAGCCACTCGGTTAGGCGCGTAGAAGGAACCGTCGCACCACGCGCAAGCAACAGAATCGTCATCAAGCGCCGATCCTGGCGTGAACGCCACATGCGTTCCGGCAATTGGCGCCCATCCCGCTCAACGCGTAGTGGGCCGAAGAGCGAGATACGAAGCTTCATGGTAGTTTTGCATATGGGTATGCCTCCAAACAGGCTCTATTCACATGCTCATATGCTCCATCGTTTCCTACAATACCTTCCGATATTGAACAAATCCAGATCGATCGGCGACCTTATCATACAGTTGCATCGCATCGCTGTTGGTTTCATGGGTTAACCAATAGACTCGGCTAGCGCCACTGGTTCGCGCAGCAGCATAGACAGCATTAATAAGTGCACGGCCAACGCCTTTACCACGCATATCTGGGCTGGTGAATAGATCCTGGAGATAACAATAGTGGCCAACTGTCCAGGTTGAGCGATGATACAGATAATGGACAATACCAAGCAATTCGGTATCTTCAAACGCTCCTAAGGCATATATTGGCTCGTTTGGATCAAAGAAGCGCTGCCAGGTGATCGCAGTTGTTTCAGCTGGAATCTGTGTTTTGTAGAACGTCTGATAGCCCTGCCAGAGTGGTAGCCAAGCAGTATAATCGGCTGGTGTGAGCAGTTTTACTTCCATCATGGGCTCCATTATCATGGTGTGCGGTCGCACGCGTGGTATGCATCTATTCTACACGATCATGCATAGTTTGATTGGGTGCCTGTTTGTTTGGTGAGATGAAAACCCACGGCTCGTTTGCTGAAATATCCTCCGACATGTACAATAGGTTTACTAAGTAGAGTTGGAACAATAAAAACGATGACAAAGCCAAATCTGCATATTCTATTTTCGCTGAATTGTGAGCCGCCGCGCACCAAGGTGAATACTGAAGCTCCAAGAACCTGGGACATCGCCGCGCGCGCGATTGAGGGTTTCTGTACGCGTGTGATTCGTGCTGGCTATCCGCCTACCCTCTTTATCGCTTCGGAGTGCATTGAGGAGCAAGAACCAATGTTTGAGGATCTGGCGAAGCGCGGCGCCGAAATTGCGATGCTCATGCATCCACCTCAGATCGGTGATGGACGCTTTACCAAGAATCTTGGCCAATATTCCGCTGACGATCAGCGTACACTGATCAACTATAGCACCGAGAAGTTTGCCGATCGCCTTGGGACACGGCCACACTCTTTCCGTGGTGGGCATTTTTCTGCGAATGATTATACCTATCGTGTGCTGTTTGATCTTGGTTTTCGTCAGGGCTCGCTCTCGGAACCTGGTCGTCGTATTGCTCGTTATGATGCTGTCTGGATCGATGCTCCTCACGATCCACACTATGTTGACCCAGAGCATAAAGAACGTATTGGTAGCCTGCCGTTCCTTGAATTGCCTGTCACCACTGATACTGGCGGTGAGGTTGCACGTGGTATTCCGTTAACACTAGAATTAGCAATGGGCACATTTGATGCACTCCTACG
>JANLSE010000416.1:0-1880 GCA_031362265.1 Roseiflexaceae bacterium | reverse complement strand
TGACTTCATGTGTTCCATGGCCGTACAATGGGAGCGCGGTCGCAATACTGGTAATCTTGCTGGTCGCATCAAACTGCGGCTGCCCAACATATACGGCTCCCTGGCCGCCATTATAGGCACGCTGCCACCAGATATTTTCGGACTGGCTATAGGTTGCTGTTCGCGCACCAGCAGCGACCAACGCACCATATTTATCCGTTACAAGGATTTCAAGGTTATCGGCGAATGTGTCATGGTATTCGCGTAATTCCGAGGCCACCTCATTATTCAGCCGATCCTGAACCAATGGGTCGCTCTCGCCAGCAGTGTTCCATTGTGTGTTGAGTTTCGCGATACCAGCGCGGATCTCCGCTGGATCGCCAGTATAGGCAGCGGACGCAACCTCGACATCATCCTGCACGAGTTTGCTCAAACCAAAGGACGCCAAGACATCAATGTGTCTCTCAATTGCAGTAGCGACTGTCCGTGCACGCATTTTAGATTGCACCTGCAAATTCGCGCCTACCTGATCAGTCAACGCTGATTGTGTTGTGCGGTTACTGAAAAACGATACACTACTTACCGACAGTACCGTCATCACAAGAAATGCCAGAATGAGTTTAGTGCGCAACGAACGATCAGCGACAAACTGGAATGGGTTGCGTGATACAATCGGTTGTGGTGTGAGCGTCATGTGTTTAGTATCGATCATAAGAAGCTCCATACATAATGTAATAATACCAATGTTTGTGGAATAAGCCTGATTACAACGAGTATGATGCTACTCAGTTTGCATTGGTGCTCGTAAGGCGCGAATCGTTCAATAGGAGCACTGGATCGAGTTGCAGATTAAAGTGCTTATCCACTCCTCTAACCCAGGCAATTGCGTGGCCACCAGCAGTCGAAAGCATCGGCATGAGGTCATCGGTACTATGCCGAATCTCAACAACAACATCGGCCAGCAAACCCACCTCCACACCATTAATGGTTAGCACAAGTAAGAAAGCATTGCTTCCAGGTGGAGTCTGTGGGAGTTCGAGTAATGGGCGAATATCCAAGACGGTGAGCAGCCGACCACGAATATTTGCCAACCCAACAATAAATGGTGGTGTGTGCGGCAGCGATGTGAAATTGCCCAACTGCTGTACTTCACGAATAAAACGCGCTGGTATGCTATAACTGCCAGGGCCTAATTGAAAGGTTAAGCACGCTTCTCCAAGATCAGTCTGAGTGGCAAGATCCTGAATCGCTAGGGCGTGTGCCCGTTCTTCCAGAACACGCCAAACTGCTGGATCGTCGCGAAGATGCTGGATACTCACGGGTATTGCTCCCTTTGGTGATAATGCATGCGGTTCTTGATCAAAGTCGATCAAGTCTTGAAAATAAGAATGTCCCAGGCAGTCGCAGCGAAGCGTTTCTGCTTGGAACACTTTTCATCTATATATAGCACAAGTCGAAGGAATAGAATCACTCAGCTTAATAACAATTTACAGTCAAAATACAATCTATCATTGATGGTTGTTAGGAGCTTTCTCGAATGCAGGCACACAGATATGGCACTACAACCACGTATACAGAGTATTTCGTCGCATCTGGTGCTAGCTAAAGGCCTCATTCAGATTGTTGGGGTTTGGTTCGAAGTTCGCATTACGTCTGTATGGAGGCATAGACGCAGCAAGGAAACGGATCACATATGTACGTACGCGATCCGTTTCCTTTAATAACTAGATCTTCGTGTCCGAATCTGCTACCAGACGCTCGCCTATCTGCTGGCGAATTGCTGCCACTTCTGGGCGAACCGTGCTATTCGTAGTTATTGGAACGCCTAATTTCTCGGAGAGCAGCATTGAAAGCAGCCCTTCCATCAGGCTTTGGCTGCTGCTGCCACCACTGCCCCCGCC
>JANLSE010000438.1:0-10445 GCA_031362265.1 Roseiflexaceae bacterium | reverse complement strand
CCGGTGTGCTGGTGGCCGTTGGCGTGCTCGTTGGCGGCACGGGGCTCGCTACCATACCAAGCGTGACAGAGTCAAGGCGTGGCGTAGTATTTACGTCTGTGGTATTGAGTGTCAGACGATATTGTACGTAGCGCCCTGGTTGCTCCAAGTTTGTGCCGTTTGTCACACTGCTCCAATTATTCCAGGATATCCCATCAACTGAGGTTCGAGCCTCAACTGATGTTGTTGTCCCGGCTGGTGCAGTAGCATTCCAACTTATTGCTTGCCATTGATTACCAGCTTGTGCATCGATTGGGCAGCTTGTATAGGTACCAGTTGCACTATATGGTGCGGCTCGTTGAATGCTATCAACACTCAGAGTCCCACTGCCATTGTTCGACTGATAGACATAGAGGTTCGTTGGATTGTTTGCTACTGTAAAGCTAGCACGTGCAGCCCCATCGATAAGGAACGTAACTTGATCGGTAGATGAACCCGCATTCCAATCTATTCGATAGCTATGCATACCACTTGGAACTGGCCCGAGGTTAAGGTTTTGTTCACCTGTACCGACATTGGCGCGTGCGTATAAATTACCGTCCCCAATAAACGTACTGAACATAATGTACACATCGCCATTAAAATCGAGGCTTCCGTAGCCAAGGTGCTGCCAAGCGCCATTACCAAATGATGCTACCGCATTAAGACTTCCTCGTGTGGATGTCGATTGTGAGCGTACTGAGCCACCACCTGGCATTGTCAGCACTCCATTTGCCAGTGTTGGTGCATATGAACTGCCACTCCAAGAGCCACTCGCCCACAAGAGTGAATCGAGGGGAGCATTTGAATAATTGTCGCGTAGATTCCCTGCAAGGACGACTGAGCCATCACCAATTCCAGCAATAGCTGTATCTGTGAGCGCTGCGCATCCCTGGCCAAAATCGGCCAAGCTTGTGTGGATCAAATCACCATTGGCAGATGGTGTACTGGTTGGAACTGCTACAGTAGCTGTGCTCGTAGCAGTTGGTGTGCTAGTCAGCGGCCCTGCTGTACTTGTGGCCGTTGGCGTGTTCGTGACAGGATTCGCTGTAGTAGTAGCTGCAACAACCTGATAGTTGGCGCTGAATGTATGATTCCCTGCCAGTGTACTCACAAAGGCTACATCAGTTCCATTAATCTTCTGAATGGTATAGCTTTGTGCAACACCATCTACTGTCACTGTAGCAAGGCCAAGTGAGCTATAGTACAGTGGTATCATTGTTGTCAGGTTTTGGCCATTGGATTGGCTTAACATGCCGAATGTCAGTGTTTTGGTATTGGCATCCCAAACGATATTATTATACGTTGCCGCATTACGGGCTTCGATAAATGCCAACCACTGATCGGCATTCCAGATCGGTACACCCTGGTTATAGGCATAGTCAAGAGTACCTTCGGCCCATTGTTGCGGCGAGCCAAGCCCATAATAGTCGGTGTGAAATTGAGTCATGATCGCCGCATAATCACCATTCTGACTGGCATCAATCAGCCCTCGGGAAACGGCAATTGCAGCAGGTGCATCTAAGCCTTGGTAGCCAGCGCCACTCACAGCCGCGAGGAGATGCTCATCAACAAGTTGGGTCAGCTGCTGATAATAGGGCAGAATAGTGCCATCAGCGCGGACAAACTTCATGGGTTGGCCACTACCTGTAATATAACCTATTGGCCAGGTGCCATCACTTTTCCGAATCCATGATCCCCAATGATAGAAGTTTGTATCGAGTGCCATCCCATGGCTCACAGCAAGATCTGCTGCATCAGTCCAGCCTCCCCAAGCAACCTGATGATTTCGAACCGTGCGCGACTTGGGGGTTGAGAACCGCTGCGCATACCAATCACTGTAAACCTGATAACCTTGGGTGAGATTTGTGATGTTGTAGGGCGGATACGTATCTGGTTTGAAGCCATAGGGATGGATGCCAAAGGTATTCCCTTGCGACTGCCACGTCAACATCTGTGCATCGGTTGGATCCGCTGCAATTGTTATATAGAATGTCATACGCCCATGATGTGCTGCAATACTGTTGACCTGGCTTTGATAGTAGCTTGAAGGATTCGCGTGCGCATCACCGGTTGGAATCAGCATGGTTTTTGCTGAGCCAGGGAAATACCACAATCGAGGCATTGGGGTAATACTATCGAGCAGATCGGCGATCACACGTGCAAAAAGCCTTTGCTGAACATCGGCTTGTGGAACAGGAATACGGTTACGATCGATCCAGGGCTGCCCACCGGGGGATGTGGCCTGAAAGAGATCAATTGTACGAATGACACCATCACCATCTGTGTCAACATTTGCATTTGCTGGGTTGCCCTGGCGTGTCATTACAATATTTGTTGCCAAATCGTAGGCGAAGGCAGCCGTTTTCCCATTACCACTTGTTGTTGTCACTATGGCTGGGTTGGCTGTTGCTGTTGTGGCATCACTATAGAGCTGTGCAATCGTCGTTGCGCCATTCAGCGCATAGCGAGTTGCTGCGCCATGAATTTGAAGCGTTGCAGCTGACAAACCCTGCCCGATTGAGGCATTGGTATCGATAGCCAGATACCCATTGGTTTGAGTCGTTCCAACTGGCGTGACACCAAATAATGAGGCAATTTGCGCATCTGGGCGCATTGCCACCAAGCGACCGCCACCAGTAACATATGCCGTTAGCATATTTGCCTGCGGGGCGGTGAGTGCCGTCTCTGCTAGCACGGCAAGACGGTATTGTGATAAGGTTGCACCATCGAGCGTACCTAGTTGTACCGTGTCGAAGCTATTGAGGCCTTCGGCGCGCAATATCTCGCCAAGATAGTCGCCATACTTATTAGAAGCTGCACTATTAAGAATGAGCAGAATTGGCGGAGTCGTTCCAGAAGCCAGTGTCTGCCCACCTCGGACCCAAGTAATAGCTCCCGCAATCATGGCGAGAATAATAAGGATCCGCAACACCGTCGCACTTTGTCGCATACAAGTTCCCCTACCGCACATAACCGTGCTAGCAAATTGAGAATTACAAATGTATCTCAACTATAACAACAGGCGATGAAGAAGCAATACTTCCAGACGTGCGTATCAATTACAGTCTTTTCAAAGATGAAAAAAGACTACTACGCGCGATGCGGAATATACACAGCGTGCGTAGTAGTCTTTTTTTATTGAAACGAACCAAAACACTAAACAGAAATTGTCGTTGCGCTTACTTCCACAGGCTGATTCTCCAGCGCGTCATTAGCACCCATATCACGTGCCGTATGGCCTTCGCGAACGCTCAACTCAGCTAGCACACGCGCCAAACCCCAGGCGCTCATCAACTGAAGGCCAGTCAGAACCAAGAGTGCGCTAACAGTTGGGGTAAACCACGAGGCCGACTGATTGGGGTCGGTGAGATGGAAAGCGACGGATATACCATAGACGATAACACCTACAATGATTGACACAATCCCAAGCCACCAGTAATGCTTCTCAATTTTACGACCATTGCCACGTCGGCCAAACATGCCCTGGCGAATAGGCCGTTTGTGGAATAGGGCAACAATATAGCTAAATGAAGTTCCTGTAGTATAAAGGGTTACTCCTCCAACCATAAATACCAACGCACCAAACAGCATTGGGAAATTCCACAGGCCTTGGCTCAGGAATGTTCCAAAGGTAAGGCCTGCTAACACAACCCCAAGCAGGAGAAGAATGCCCCCTAAACCACCAAAAATGCGTACTGGATTATAGGTCAATGCTGTCCAGACGATGCTTTTGAAGAAGCGCATTCCATCTTTTACGACACTCAATTTACTGCGGCCAGAGCGTTCTTTATAGGGAATGGCCATTTCAACCATTTTGAGATCCTCATGGAGCGCACGTGTACTCATTGCTGGTGTAAAATCGAGGGTGTCGGGTAGTGGATAGAGCGATGAAAGCACCTCACGCCGAATGATACGTTGCCCACTAGCGCTATCGCTAATGCGCACTCCTGCTACGAGGGAGAGTAGATTAGCAAAAATAAAATTACCAATCCGTCGCACGAGTGGCATTTCGCTCTTCTCACCAGCCATACGGCTACCAATCACGAGATCTGCACCATCAAGTGCAATTTTGCACATCTGTGGGAAGTATTCGGGTGGATATGTGCTATCTGCATCCAAGAACCCAAGCAACTCACCTCGCGCGGCCTGAAAACCGGTTTTTAGAGCGCCACCATAACCTTTGTTCTGTTGGCAGATCAGGCGTACATTTGCATAGCTACGCACAATCTCAGCGGTGCGATCCTTTGAACCATCGTCAACGACGATGCATTCGAGTGCGTCGACGCCGACCTTAGGGAGCATTGGCTCAATTGCGAGCACACGCTCAACAATTGCGGCGATCCCATCTTCCTCGTTGTACGCTGGGATGACGATCGAGAGCATGGTCATTGGTGAAACTCCTTTACAATCACTCAAGTAGTGTGTGTATGATGAATTGTTTGAATAGTGGCACACGTCCTAAGAACCCTACTACGATGAGCGTAGCAGGCTCCGATGACGGAGATCTGAAAAGCTACTAATAGATCGTGAGACTTTTTTCAGCCGGGGATGGCATCGGCTGAGCGCGCAGGTCACGTACAACTCGTGCTGGGTTACCTACAGCAATTGAATAGTCCGGAATATTCTTTGTCACTACTGCTCCTGCACCAATAACCGTATTGCGTCCGATCCGCACTCCATCCAAAATAATTGCACCGCTACCGATCCAGGCACCATCCGCTACGTGAATACCTTGACAGGTAATACCCTGATGGCTAATTGGGCGATTTGTGTCGTGATAGACATGATTCACGGCCAGCATCTGAACAAATGGTGCAAGAAACACATCATTACCAATTGTAATACCACCCTGGCCACGTAGCACACACGCTTCACCTATCAGCGAGCGTTGGCCAATCGTTATACCTGCTTGGGGTAAATCGCGAAAATTATAGACATGCAGGATAGCGTTCTTCATCACAAAGCTCTCATCGCCAATCGCTATTCCGCCTGGGCAGGCATGCAAATACACCCCGTGATCGAGGTAAACGCCTTTACCAAGATGAACCTGATCTGCGAATCGAATGCGGACGCCATCCTCTATGGCAGCGGCACCATCGAGCTTCATGATCGCGCGATAGGCAAAGGTGCGTAGGCCTATTCCAATAACACTCGGGATAGCCCCAAATAGCATTTGAATCAATTGCTCACGAATATAGCTGCCGATAGATGTAGCTTGGCGCGCAATATAGAGTTGAAGTTGTGCCAACATATCGAACAATACCCTTTAAGCTAGTAAGCCCAAGTAACCTAGCGCGATCTGCGCTGCCGTCTACCGACCCGTGATCGCCGGTTTGGTGTGTGCGGCATAGAGCCGTTCGTGGCGTGTAGAACCTCATTATCCTCGTCATCTTCAAGATTAGGTGTAACGATGATAGAAGGTTCACGTTCAGCAGCACGCGATTCGGATTGATTATAACCTGGTGTTATCCTAGCATCTGGAGCACTCTCACGGCCAGCAAGGCCAAAACCGGGTAGTTCTAGGTTGCGGTGCTCTGGCAGACGCCAGTTGACAACAGATTCCTTCCCCGAACGGAGTGTCACAGCACCTAGTAGTGTCACCTGGGCCTGATGTTGAAGGCGTGATCGACTCTGATCAACATCCTGCCGTTTATCCATCAATGGATCCAGGACAAGCACAATTCCATCGACATGTGGCGCAAGTAATGCAGCATCTGGGCCGCTCATCACGGCTGGGCCATCGAAGATAACGACATCAACGATACCAGCCAAACTACGCACTAATTCACGCCAACGTGGTGAGGATAGCATGGAAGGTTGGCCCATCGCATTGTGGTTCACTGGAAGAAGGGCAACATTATGAATAGAGGTAGGCGTAAGGCTCGCGAGAATACGCCCACTCTCATGGTTAATATTGCTCCATGGGCGAACTTCATCACTGGCATGTAGGCTATTTGTCAAATCGCCAGTGATTGGATCGGCATCGACAAGCAGTACACGTTGGCCAGAGCGTGCAAAGAGCAGCGCGAGATCAATTGTGAGGGCTGTTCGATCCAGGCTCGGCTGTGGACTTGTTACAAATAAGGTATGTACTCCCCGTTCGCCGGCCGCAAGGAGAATATTACTGTGAATGCCACGCACAGCATCGTGCCGAGTGACTGAGTGTGGTGCTAGGCTTGCTAAGATTGGTGCGCCCTTCTCGATATCACCGAGCAAACGTAGATTGAAGCGCCCTTTGGCATCGGCGGCACCACGCCAACGCGAATCTAAACGCTCAAGAATCACAACTGCCAATACTGAAACAAGAAATCCAAGTAATGCAGCTATTCCCACAGTGATGAGGCGCTTTGATGGAAGTGGGCTGGTAGGAACAGTTGCGCGTTCAAAAATCGAAAGGCTATTTACAACGCTGGATGACTTCATAACAAGCAGCGAGTTATAACGATCTTGTTCTTTATCAAGAGAATTCTGAAGCTGTGTAAGCTGTGCATTAATCTCGGAAAGATCACTCGCAGAAGTTGTTCGCTGCTGGCGCAGAATAGTGTCGCTAATACGCTTCTTTAGATCCTCGATTTGAGTGGTACTTGTGCGGATTTGCTCTTCAACAGCTGCTTGTTCTGCTTGCACTTTATCTGGGGCAGTTGGGCTATACGAGATAAGTTGATCAGCGATACCATTCGCAAGTGCTGCGGCGCGTTCTGGGCTGGTGTCGGTAATATAGATTTCCAGTAGGCTTGCATTTCCAATAATGTTTGTCCGCATCATCTCATCTGAAATGACCTGCCATGGGAATGTCAGCCCAAGGCTCGTCTGAACTGGCTGAAGAATCCGCTCACGCCGTGCAAGCTCGGCATAAAAGCTACCGAGCGAGTTGGCAAGTTGGACGGAATTTTGATCTGGTCGCTGACTCTCAAACGAATTACCAATCATCAGAGAGACGCGTGTAACATAGTAGCTGCGTTGATACTGGCTAATGACAAGCGCAGTGCCACTGGAAAGCACCACAGCGAGTGCCACTAACCAGACCCAACGCCACAATATGCGTAAAAGCGAAGCTATTTCGGCCCAAGTAATCATGCGATTAAAGCTCCTTCAGTCACTTTCCAGCAGTTACCAAGTATTTTACTGCTGTGTAACGTCGGCTCGCAACAGAGTCTTCAATATGGAGCGTGTTGCTTTCGTGCCCAAGAATCCATGTAACAGCCTCAAACAAATTGGCTGCAACCTGGTTTGGTGGGCAATGTACAAACCCTGGTGCATACATTTGCTCCAAACCTCGACCCGTTTGAACCAATATGGAGCGACAACCGGCACTGGTAGCAGCTTCAATATCAGTTAGTGCATCGCCAACCATATATGCGTGGCTAAGATCAACATGCCAGCGCGAGGCTAAATCGAGTAACATGCCAGGTTGTGGTTTACGGCAGTGGCATGCCTCGTTTGGTGTATGAGGACAATACCGGATATCATGAATCTTGCCGCCAGCCGCACTAATATGGACTATCATGCGCGAGTGGATATCCTCAAGCATGGCATGTGTCAGAATACCACGACCAATAACAGCTTGATTCGTCACCACAAACACATGGAAACCTGCTTCACGAAGCATACGAATAGCTGACAAAGATCCTGGGATAAAGCGGAATTCTTCCCAAGATTTGACGTGATCTTCACGATTCTCATTAATGACGCCATCTCTATCGAGGAATACCACAGGCATCGGACGCCTCCTTGCTACTGGCGGTAGATTGAAGCAACTACACATGTTTGTCGCACCAATAAGAATTGGTATCTACTCATTCCAGTTATAGGGCGAATTCAAAAGCGTTGTGTGCATGAGAACGCGAGTTCCTTCGAACTCAAATGCGCAACGAATCTGGCGTAGGCCAAGCTGCTCCAAGGCGACACGAACCCCATCTTGATAATCTTCGTGGCAATAGAGCATAAGAAAGCCACCGCCACCAGCACCTGTGATTTTGCCACCGGTGGCTCCAGCACGCAGCGCTGTATCATATGCTTCATCAATGAAACTATTCGTTACCCCACTTGCAAGTTGCTTTTTATGTTGCCAACTTTCGTGCAAGAGATGGCCAAAATCCTCCAGGTTACCCTGTTCAATGGCATCCTTGATCTGCCAACCAAGCGCTTTGATCTGGTGAAGCGCATCGATGGTACGGCCGGAGCGCTGTTCGCTCTTCTCACGCTGTTCGGCAAGAATCTCGCGCGCTTGGCGAGTTGCACCGGTATAGAAGAGCATAATGCGGCGTTCTAGATTACGTACAGTGCTACCATTCATTTTGAGGGGTGTTACTCGTACTCCCTCATTTGTGAATTCGAAGCAATTCAGCCCACCAAAGGCAGCGGCATATTGATCCTGCTTACCAATTGGTGCCTCGAGGCGACGAGTCTCAATTTCGTAGGCAGCCTCAGCTAGCTGCTGCTTACTCATCATCTGGCCCGTCAGCGTACTGAAGATATTACAGAGTGTAACAGAGGTGGTGCTAGACGACCCAAGGCCAGTTCCTGGCGGAACTTCTGAGGCAATGAACACATTGACAGGCATACGCAGATCAAAGTGCTCGTAAATTGCCTGGCTTAGGCGAAGTTCAAGGTTATTACTGACATAAGGGCGCCCGTCGGTAGGAACATTGAGCACGGTTCGGTAATCGGCAGAAATAACCTGAAACGTGGTGTCGAAGTTCTTGGTGACAATGCCATAGATGTATTTGTTAAGCGAAGCGCTGACGACCATCCCACCAAAACGAGCATAGTATGCAGCTAGATCAGTGCCGCCGCCGCCAAAGCTAATGCGGACGGGAGTGCGGGCGATGAGCACAGGTGTACCTCTTCCTTACCAGTAGTTGCTTTTGGCAACACGCCACAATATCAAGGGTGTGTTGATTAACTGATAAGAATATACCACTGAGCTATGAATTGGTGGTAAACAGCCTACGGTGAGTAATGAAACTTTCGTTACACTCACGGCCCCCAAATGGTTTTCCAAAGATCCTGAACGGTTGTTTGCACGGTTGCTATCGTTTGGCGTAGCGGATCAGGCGAAAGGCGTGCATCAAGACGCGTTCGTGCATCTTCAATGATCTCGGTGAAAAGTAGGTGGGCGTGTTGCCCATAGAGGCGGGTAAGTTCATCGGCATAGGTATCGAGCACTATCGGTATTTCGGTGTTGCGGGTATGTGCTTCGCCCAACATACGTTCCAGAAGGGTTCGGGCTTCGGCACGGAAATCATCGGTTGTCATATCACGCCTCCTTATAGGGTATTGTTAGTTGGACGGTGTAGTGGGCGTGTGTGTTGCGTCGATTAGCGCCGCGGGCTTTGTAGCAGGGTTTGTGATTTGTATTTGCAGTTATCGCAATAGCTCACACGGTAACCTGCGAGTGTCGTGAATTGCAGAGGTCGGCCACAATTCGGGCAAGCAGCGAGATTTGTTTGTGCTGTAGCCGCAGCAGGCGCGTGCTGAGCCGTTGGCAGCGTCGCGTTAGGATGGGTATTATTCGTTTGATGGTGAGAGGAAGTAGATTGAATTCCAAATGTCTGAGCGATATGTTCTACAAGCCGAGCATAATCGGCAGCGCCACGCGAACGTGGATCATACTCATAAATTGTCTGACCCTGGGCTGGTGCTTCGGATAGGCGCACATTCACCCGGATTGGTGGTGCAACCAGCACGCCATAGCGATTCTGAAGGCCTGCGAGGATTTCACTGGATTGGCGCATCCGAGGATCATACATAGTAGGTACAATCATCCGTACGCTTCCACTGCTCCCTTTCACACGTGTAATTTGCGCAAATAAGAGTTCAAGGCTTTTAATCGAGAAATGTTCGACTGTCGTTGGCGCAATGACATCATTGGCACATACAAGTGCATTGATATTAAGGGGCGTCAGCGATCCTGCCGAATCAATAATCACGATATCATAATCGGAAACAACCGGGCGTAGCGCTTGGCTCAGCACACGACTCCAATCGGGGCGGCGGGCAATAACCGGCTGCGCACCGAGGAGCGTCGCATCGGCGGCCAGTAAATCGAGCTGAGGGCGAACCGTAACAATGCAAGCTGCTGCTGGTGCGCCATCCACCAATACATCATAAAGGGTTCGCTTAGGCTGGACACCGAGCGCCATGGCGAGGTTACCCTGGGCATCGGTATCTACAAGCAGAACACGATTACCACGGAGTGCGAGGCCCGCCCCAACATTTATGACTGTGGTGGTCTTGCCGATTCCGCCTTTCAGATTGGAGATTGCAATGACACGACCCACACATGCCTCCGTATTGGTTGGCGCATTCCGATATTATTGCAACGTACATTACTATCATAACATAATAGGCCGAGGAGTCGCATGACTCCTCGGCCTGTGTCAGGGCTAAAGTCCCTTTGTACGATTGTGCGGTGGCCTACG
>JANLSE010000402.1:0-7963 GCA_031362265.1 Roseiflexaceae bacterium | reverse complement strand
CGATGGAGTCCATGAGGTTTCTGGGTTCTCAATCATGCGTGCGCTCATGACGCTTGCCCATACACTCCAGAAGCAAACCGTTGCAGAAGGTGTTGAAACGCTTAAGCAGTTCCATCAGCTTCAACAGATTGGTTGCGACCTTTTTCAGGGCTATTTGTTTAGTGAGCCACTCCCAGCTAGCGAGATTGAGCAATTGCTTGTTGGAACACTGCCATGGTTGAAAGAGCACAGCTTTCCCAGGTAAATGCCTGTACATGTGCTAAACCACGCTCGATTAGATCATGACGCAGCGTAGGATCATTGGCGATACGCACAAGGTTTTCTGCAATCGCCTGAGTATTGCTCGGATCTACAAGAAGTGCGGCATCACCGCTTACCTCAGGCAATGCCGATGTGTTTGATGTAAGAACAGGCACTCCAGCTGCCATCGCCTCAAGCACCGGCATGCCAAACCCTTCATACAACGACGGAAAGACAAACGCTGTCGCGCCAGCATACAACTGCGGCAGATGTGCATCTTCCACATAGCCACAGTACTCCACGCGATCAGCAATTCCCAGTTCAATCGCACGCTGCTCAATTGGTGGCGAAAGCCAACCACGCCGCCCTACAATCATTAGGCGCTGATCCCCAAGCCTGGGCAATGCGAGCGCAAATGCTTCGATCAAACGCAGCAGATTTTTGCGTGGTTGAATGGTTCCTACATAGAGGAAATAGGGTGGACGATCAGCAACAACATGGCTAGCGTTCAGTTCAAATCGTGGCGAGACCCCATGATGGACGACCGATATCTTCTCGGCACGAATACCCGCACGTTGGACGAGATCCTGTTTTGTCGCATGTGATATTGCAATGACACGCGTAGCAACACGGGCACTCCACGCGGTGGTGAGGCGCAACTGTAGGCGCTGCGCACGTGTATGAGCCTCGGGAAAATACAAATACCCCAAATCATGGATAGTAACCACTGAACGCACACGCCGAATGAAGGGCACTGCAAATGGAATAACATGTGCCGGTATAAAGACAAGATCCGGCGTATGTAGCATCAACTCGACACTGAGCCGCAGGTGAGTCCAGAAGCGCGGCAGCGGTATCTGGCGAAGCGTTGCATTCGTACCAAGTGGCGGCAATTCTACGGGCATGCGATTGCAGTAGAGCTGATAGCGTGAGCGATGATCGAGCTGTGTGAGTGCTGCCAGCAATTCATAGGTGTAATGCTCTGTACCAGTGCGCGCACCTGTGGCAATTCTGCTTATGTCGATCCCTATTTGCATGGTGCGCAGTATATCACGGGAATGCGGTATTATTAGTGCAGAACAAGAGAACAAAGAACAAGAGAACAAAGAACCAAGAACAAAGGACGCAACGTTCCATCGCTTCTTCAAACTGTAGGAGTACCGCATGCCCGGCGAGTTATTGCTTGGAATCGACATTGGCACAACCAATTGTAAAGCGATCCTTTTTGATCTACGGGGCCGCCTGATTGCAGAAGGAAGTGCGCCAACCCCGGTGTATCACCCACGGCCAGAGTGGTATGAGCATGATCCAGAGCAAATCTGGCAAACGGTTACTGGCGTGATCCGGCGAGTCCTAGTTGATATCGATACTACACGTGTACGTGGCATTGCGGTGACAAGCGTTGGTGAGGCGGGAACATTGGTTGATCAGAATGGGCGGGTACTCTGCCCGATGATTGCCTGGCACGATGCACGTACAGCACCCGAGATGCGGCGCTGGTGTGAGCATTTCGATCAACGTCGTGCAGATGCAATCACTGCATTTCCTGTGCGTCCGATTGCAACAATCTTCAAACTACAGTGGATTCGCGAGCACTGGCCAAATGCCTATCGTCAGGCCGCGCGCTGGCTGTTCGCTGCGGATTATGTCGCCTTCAGGTTGTGTGGCGAGCAAGCGACCGATTACTCAATTGCTTCACGCTCACTGTTGTTTGATCTGCGCGCCCGCCGTTGGTCGGATGAATTGATCACCGCAGCTGGGTTGCGCGCCGATCTATTACCGCCACTGCTCCCGGCGGGTGTTGCACTCGCCGGGGTGACGCTACATGCCGCAGCGGAGACAAGCCTGCCAGTGGGAACGCTTGTTGGTGTTGGTGGTCATGATCATATTGCTGGGGCGCTCGCGGCGGGGGTTGTGCGCGCAGGGCAGTGCCTGGATTCGCTTGGTACTGCTGAGGTAACCTTTCTGCCGCTTGATTCCGCCCCTCCAACCGGAGCAGCTAACCTAGCAGGATGTACCTTTGGCGCGCATGTTGCCCACGATCAGTTTTTCCTACTTGACACACTCCAGAGCAGCGGCGCATCGGTGAACTGGATTCGTGGGATTCTCACGCCTGGCGCGCACGATTTTACTGCGCTTGAGCAACTCGCCGAAAACGCACCGACTGGTAGCCGTGGAGCGCTATTTCTCCCACGCATTGCCGCTGGTGAACAGGGTGGATTTGCCGGGATCACATTGGCATGCGGACCAGCCGAACTGGCGCGTGCTGTCTACGAAGGGTTAGCCTTCAGCTGGCGCGAGATGCTTGAGCGCGCCGAGGAGCGCCTTGGGCTACGTGTCGAACGCATCCGCGTGATTGGTGGCGGGGCGCGCTCGGCGATCTGGACGCAAATCAAGGCCGATGTGCTTGGACGCCCGTTGGAGTTGTTAGCAATTGAGGAGGGCGTGGCGCTTGGCGCTGCAATGCTTGGTGGCCTGGCAGCAGGTGTCTATCGCGATCAGGCCGAGGCGCTCGCCAGTGTGCAACTCAAAGGCCGAACTCTCACCCCAGATCCCGAACAGGCTGCACACTATGAACAGATCTACCATGAGCGCTTCCTGCCGCTACGGCCAGCGCTTGCGTGGCTAGACCACTGATTGATGTAGTGAATGCAGAAGTACTGAGAAAGGCCGGAGACGGAAATGCCGGGTACCAGACCCAAAGGGTACCCCGGTGACGCGAAGATGCAAAACGCCAAGACGCAAGGATGCGAAGATGCGAAAACGCGAAGACGCAAAGATGCAAAGATGCAAAGATGCAAAGATTATGTCAACAATCATACAGGTACTAAAGATTGGAGTTGCGATGAGCGAGATTTTTCATTTGGCACCTGCCGCACGCTGGGAGGCAGGGTCAAGCGCGGAAGAATATTTGCCTGAGGAATATAGCAAGGATGGCTTCATTCATTGTACTGCAGGCGATGAGCTTATGCTACGAGTCGCTAATCACCACTACCGTCACACCCCTGGTGCCTATGTGCTGCTTGTGTTAGAGACAGAGCGCCTGACGAGTGAGTTGCGTTGGGAGGCACCCGGCGATGGGCTAGCGGAACGCTTCCCACATATTTATGGGCCAATTAACCGCGATGCAGTTATTCAGGTGCGCAGTGTGCAGCGATCGGCAGATGGAACATTTACTAGTTGGGGCAACTAGTATCTTATAGTACCTGTACTGGCTCAACATCCACAACCCAGCCAGGGTTAGGGCGCAAGCGGCGTAGGAGTGGGGTTGGATCGGTGGCGCGCAATAGCAGGTGCCAGCGATAGCGATTACGTACACGATGAAAGAATGCTGGTGCTGGACCGATCAGCCCCCATTCAGGGAGCTGTAGCCCTTCAGCAATTTCGCGGATCGCCTGCGCTAGCTGCTCTGCCTCGCGCCGCCCACGATCATCATTACCCGCCTGGTACAAAAAGCGTACCAAGCGTGTATAGGGCGGGTAGTTGGCTGCGCGGCGAAATGCAATCTCCTGCGTATAAAACGCGGCATAGTCGTGCTCCTGAGCAGCGCGTAAGGCATAATGCTCGGGATTGTAGGTCTGCACAATCACTTGTGAACCGGCACTGCGCCGGCCCGCCCGCCCTGCAACCTGTGTCAGCAGCTGAAACGAGCGTTCGCCTGCACGGAAATCTGGCAAGAATAGCCCGGTGTCTGCGGCAACCACACCCACTAGCGACACCAGTGGTAAATCGAGGCCCTTGGCGATCATCTGGGTACCAACCAGAACATCAGCTTCGTGCGCCAGGAATCGATCAAGCATGCGCCCATGATCACCCTTACGTGTGACCGTATCGCGATCCCAGCGCATGGTGCGCGCATTCGGGAATAATACCTGCATCTCTTCAACAACACGTTGGGTGCCAATACCAAACGACTTAATCCGTGGACTCCAGCAATTGGGGCATAACAGCGGCATCAGTTCGCGATGACTGCATGAATGACAGACCAACAGTGAGGCGGAAGATTGTAGGCCGTTGCTTAGATCCGATTTACGCGCCGCTTGCCCAGCACCGCCAGCCTCTTCCTCATAATGCACGGTTAACGGCCCTGAGCAATTCGGGCAACTAACGACATGCCCACAATCGCGGCAGAGTACAAAGGCGGCAGCACCACGCCGATTGAGGAATAAGATCACCTGCTCACCACGCTCCAGTACCTGCTCAATTGCATCTTGAAGTGGGCGGCAAAATACCGAGCGATTACCACTCTGCAGCTCCCGGCGCATGTCGATAATCTTGACTGGTGGGAGTGGGAGTGTTTCCGAACGCGGTAGACCCGATGCATCCTGGCCCATGCCAACTCGCTCAAGCAATTCCAGCATACCAAGCGTTCCAGCCTTTGCTTCGGTATATGTTTCGACAGCAGGCGTTGCGCTTCCCATGATCAGCACCGCGCCCGTCAATTCGGCCAAGCGGCGCGCAGTATCGCGGGCATGGTACCGTGGCGATCCATCATGTTTGAAGGTCGTCTCATGCTCTTCATCCACAATAACAACTGCCAGATCGGGAAGCGGAGCGAAAACGGCGGAGCGTGAGCCAATTGCGACACGCGCCTCACCACGCCGCAGGCGGCGCCACTCATCGTAGCGCTCACCATCGGAGAGGCCGCTATGTAATACCGCCAACAAGCCCGGAAAGCGGGCCGCAAAACGCCGCACCAGTTGTGTGGTGAGTGCGATTTCGGGCACAAGTACCAACGCCTGGCGCCCCATCCGCAGCGCTCGCCCGATGGCCCGTAGGTAGATTTCGGTCTTGCCGCTACCGGTGACGCCGTGAAGGAGGAAGCTGCGGTGTTGGGGAGGGGCGGACTGAAGTCCGCGATCCGGGGCTCCGCGACCTGCAACTCCGCGATCCGATTCCCCATGATCCGAAATATTGCGATCCGAATCCTCCTGATCCGCTGCCTGTTGAATCTGATCCAGTGCTGCTGAAATGATGCGCCAAACCCGTTGTTGTGCCAATGTCAAGGCAGGTGGAACATCGGCTGGAACAACGACTGAGCGCAGTGGATCGCGCAATACCTCAATCGTATCCATTTCTAGCAGGCCACGTTTGCTGAGGGCACGTAGCGCAGACAAATCGGCCTCACCAGAGCGATAGACTTCGCTCGCCAGGATTGCTTCACCACCAGACGCGAGTGCCAGGATGGTTCGCAACGCATCGCGTTGTTTCGGAGCACGTGTGAGGTCATCGAATGCCTGCTCTGCGGCAGGTACTGGCACTATGAGGCGTACAGTGCGTTCGAGGCGTGGGCGTGCTTTGGGGCTTGTCAGGCGAGCGCCACGCAGAGCCAACCCACGATCCTGGAGTGCAGCATAGATATCGCGCAACTCGGCATCACCGCCACGCAGGGTATCGCGCAATTCGCGTTCGGTGGTTTCACCATTACGGCGTAGAAAGAATAACACAGCACGCTGCTTTTCGGGTAATGTGCCAAGCTCGATTTCCATTCCGGCTGGTGTAGGCCGCCAGGTTGGCTCGGATTCCTGTGCTACACCCACTGGCAGCATAAGCGAGAGGCATTCATAGAGTGGCGCACGGTAATGTTCGGCCAACCAGCGCGCCAGTTGTAGCTGGGCTGGTGTCAGTGCCGCCTCAGGATCAGCCAAGTCGATTAGATCGCGCATAACCGATGGATCGGCCAGGATGGCAGATGGTGGCTGAAGCACGGTATCATCACGCGGTGCCGTATCGTCCCATGGGTAAATTGCGACTATCACACCCTGAACTCGCTGGCGGCGGAGGGGTGCCCAGATTAATTGCCCCGGGCGTAGGAATGGCCGCAGCCGATCCGGCACGCGGTAGGTGAAGATTGGGTCGGTTCCGGCGAAGGCATCGACGGCGACATCAGCGAGGAATTCGGATGACATAGATGTAGTGTAGCATATTCTTGCGCATGCTTTTTAGTGCCCTGCACCCTCATAGCGTCGTATTCCTACACGGAAGATTGTAACCGCGAGTGTTATGCATACTAGCGCTGCGGCCAAATCGGCACGCATACGTTGGCCCAGCGAGATCTTTCGTACTGAGAGCTGCAGAAACTCCCCCAACCCGAGTAGTTCAGTATATTCCGAAAGCGTTGCCTGGTATTGAGCTTCGGGGATGGCATAGATATCGCGAATGAGATTGAACGACTCAATCACTGGGATGTCCCACCAGAGCTGGGTACGATGGCCAAACACCACTCCAATCGCATGTGCGGTTGGGTAGCGCTGCATATGTGGGACACGCCCTTCGATCAGCACATCCCCAGTGGTTGGCACAAGAGTGCCAGTCAGCATTTTGATCGTTGTGGACTTACCAGCCCCATTCGGGCCAAGGTATGCAATCGACTCGCCTGCCTCGACAACAAGATCAATCGCATCAACGGCGATCTTCTCACGATAACGTTGTGTTACCAGATGTTTGAATGCGCCTGCCAACCCTGGATCACGCACTGGCTGGCGGAAACGTTTAGTGAGTGCCTGCGCCTCGATAATCGGCATACGGCCTCCATACAATGCAAAGCGCAAACTCACACAAAGGCGCGACACACAAACGAGAACATTCTATCCCTACAGTTTGCGTTCTGCGTTCTGCGCTCTGCGTTTTGCGCTCTACGCTCTGTGCCTCACAGCCGGTAGAATCGCTTGGCATTACCATTCCACAGCTTGCGTCGGGCTGTGTCGCTGAGGTTCGTGGTGAGCGTATCGAGGGTCTCGACCCAACGTGGGTAGTTGGATGCAAGCAGTACCACCGGCCAATCGCCACCAAAGACGACCCGATCCTCGCCGAACACTTCTAACACATGAGCGACATACGGCGCCAAATCGGATACCGCCCAATTGAGATGATTGGCCTCAGTGACCATACCGCTGATCTTGCACCACACGTTGGGAAGTGTCGCCAATTCACGCATCTGCGCCCGCCAGGGATCGAGCTGTTGTGCGGCAATATCGGGTTTGGCGATATGATCCAGCATAAAGGGCACACCAGGCGACTGGCGTACTAATTCAATTGTAGCCTCAAGCTGATGATGCTTAATACAGATATCACACGTCAGGCCATATTCTGGCAGTAATTGAACCGCGCGTACAAAACCAGGCCGCAGGCAGAACGCGGGATCTGCCTCACCCTGAACAACCCGCCGCACACCGCGAATGCGTGGGCTGATTGCAACAAGCGCCTCCAGATAGGCACGAATCGGCTCACCATCTTCGAGCGGGGCATATGCAACCATTGCTTGTAGGCGCGAATCGGCTTCCATCAGCGCAGCGATCTGGCGAGCCTCGATCAGCGCATAGGCTGCATCAACGTTCACCTCTAGATAGACCATCGCTTCAATATCGACCCCAGTTGTATGAACACGGTAGTCGTTCAGATCATACCGGCGCATAAGCACTGGGTCGCCGTCGAGCCACGAAATGCGTACATGGTGAGGATCCCATAGATGAACATGTGCGTCGACAATTGGAAAATCGGGCATAGCGACCTCGTTTTGTTCTTGGATTGGGGTACTATACCACAGGAAACGGCAGCGAATGTACAGCCAGAGCGAACCGATGAGAACAAGAGAACAAGAGAACAAGAACCAAGAACCAAGAACCAAGAACCAAGAACCGCAGACCAGTGTGCTCTCTGGGCCAACTGCTGAACCATGCCCAGCATCCCAATATCGTACGGGCGAACCTTGTGTTCGCCTACC
>JANLSE010000400.1:0-20098 GCA_031362265.1 Roseiflexaceae bacterium | reverse complement strand
CGCGGCGCGGCAGATTGATGTCGCGCCCGACCCGGTCGATCAGCAGGGTTGGCGGCGGTTTGAGGTCGCGCTGGCGCAATGCCTCAAGCAGCGGGATGGCCCCGGCCGCAATCTCGGCGATCAACACAACCATGGCTTCGTTTGCACGAAACGTGTTGCGGTCGCTTGCCTGGTGTTCAAGCAGCGTCAGCGTCTCTTCCAGGCCATTGGCATGGTAGATACGGCAGCCTGCAAAAATCAACCCTCGCTCGATGGCGGCGTCGATGTCACTGTCTCCGGCGAGGTAGATTGCTTGCCTCATTATTTCGCTCCAAGTACGTCGATGACTGCGGCTGTAAAACAGCCGTGAATGACATACTTGTTAACGAAAAACCGAAGCTATTGCGTCATCATTTGGAATGAATCTGACATATATCTTTAAGATTTGACAAACACTAAGACCAAAGGCGGTCCCACGATCTGTCATCATCCCAGTAATTTGACGTAGAAAAGTAGTTTTCACCTGCAACCATGTGTTGACGAATGACATCCTCGTTCAAATCAATTCCGAGCCCGGGCGCTTCGGGCACAGTGATGAATCCGTTCTGGATGATTGGATTGGGAACGCGGTCAGCCCCTTGGCCGGTCCCCACTACGAGGTCAGACCAATAGGGTAGATCGTTAAAGTGGTGTTCGAGCGCCACAAAGTTCTCGGTGGCCGCCGCGCAGTGCACCGCGGCCATTGTGCTGACCGGCGTGCCCGCCATATGAATGGCCATGCTCACCCCATAGTCCTGGGCCAAATCGCCGAGACGCTTGGTTTCGAGGATGCCACCCGATGTCGCCAGGTCCGGATGGATCACGTTGACCGCGCGCGCTTCGAGCAAAGGCTTGAAGGAATCGCGCAGATAAATGTCCTCGCCGGTGCACACCGGGGTGTCCAACGCGCGCTCCAGCGCGGCCCAATCCGCCGTATGCTGCCAGGGCACCATATCCTCCAGCCAGGCCAGCGCAAAGGGCTCCAGCGCGCGCCCCAGCCGGATGCAATCATCGACCCCGATGTGGCCAAAGTGATCGACCGCCAGCGGCACGTCATAGCCCACGATGCCGCGCACCTGGGCCACATGCTCGGCCAGGATCTTGATGCCTTTATCTGTGATTCGAATGTGGGTGAACGGGTGCATGACGCTGTGCCGGTTCACCAGATTTTCGAATTCGCGGGAATTCATCGCGCGCTCGCCCAGCATCCCGGCCGGCCAGGACAACGCGCCCTTGACCCCGGCCAGCATGTTGATCCCGACATCCATCTTGAGAAAGGTAAAGCCTTTCTCCATGCGCTTTTTGAGTTTTTTGCCCATCGCGGCCGCGGTGGGCTCATCGGGTGTGTCGCAATACATGCGGATCTTGTCACGGAAGCGCCCGCCGGCCAGCATATAAGCCGGGACGTCGTAGGCCTTGCCGGCCAGATCCATCAACGCCATCTCCACGCCACACACCCCGCCACCCTGGCGCGCATGGCCGCCAAACTGCTTAATCTTGCGGAATAATCGATCGACATTACATGGATTTTCGCCAAGTAGCCGTGATTTCAGCATGAGCGCATAGGTTTTGCTGGCACCATCACGTACTTCACCATACCCACTTATTCCCTGGTTGGTATCAATCCGAATAATCGGGAAGCGCCAGCCATCCCATGACACTGTTGCTGTGCGCATGTCGGTGATACGCAGATCGCCAGGAAGTGATCCCGTACGAATGTGGTCTTCAGGTCGAGGAGCAGTCATGAATCTACCTTTACTGTGTTATTCGAATACCTTTATCTGGTTAGTTTTTTTGCTTCAACCATTCCTGAAAATCGGCTTCAATATCGGCACGCCAGGTTGGTACATCAATTTCACCACTAATATAGCGGCCTTCATCAAGCCGCTGTTTGCCAAATTCGTCGCGCACCCGAATCGCTTCACTTTGCTCAACAACTTCCTGAGCAAGGTGCGGTGGAATGAAAATGACACCAGTCGGAGTGCCTAAAACAATATCGCCCGGTAAAATTGTGACTTCACCGATCCGAATTGGGACATTTAGGCCACCAAGCGTTACATCTGCAATCGCGGTTGGATCCATCCCACGAATATAGAAATTAACATCGTTCAGCTTGACAAGCCCCTGGTAATCGCGAATGCCACCATTGATAACAGCACCAGCACGTGTGCGGCTTCGTACCGCTGTGCCAAGGTTGTCGCCAACGATTGTACCATCCTTGATCTTACCGAAAATATCAACAACCATCACATCATTTGTCTGGAGTGTCTCAATAATCCATGAGTTCTGGCCACCAACCCCCGAGCGACCTTCGCGCAACCCGGCCTGTTGAATTGCCTGATGGAAATCGGGCCGGTGTGGCAAGAAATACGCGGTCACGGCTCGACCGACAGTGATTGTTCCAGGGTGGGTTTCGCGCCAATTGCCATCAAACTGGCGATGATAGCCATGGTGGCGTAATACCGACCATGCTTCTTCGGTTGTTACAAGCTTCATTCGCTCAATCAGATCATCTGGAACTCGTGGACGCCCATCCGGGAAGCGTTCGAATGGGTTAAGTGCTGTCAATTCAATCATGTCCTCGCGTGATGGTTGTACATGCATTGGGAAAGCTCCTGAATGAAGTCGGTATACCACCATTCTAACACTTGTCGGTGCCTCGCGAATCGGCAAATGGCAATTGTGTTGTTTGGAGTGTCGGACACTCAGGACGTTTGCACAATTTCGCAGCTACGAGTATCCTGTTCAGGAAATGTGGTCTTTCTGTAGTATACCTATAGGAATCGATGCCAGAGCATCATTTTGATATTGTTTTTGCGCGGCGCGCCGATGGCCCGCCACCTCGCTTCATCCAGTTGATTGAGCAGGCTGCTCACACTCGTGGCCTGTCATTCATTCATTGTGGGAACTATGAGCATGCTCAGGCCATGCATCAGGCGCTGATCGTTGGTGAATTATCGATTGCCTGCTTGATCGATTATATGGGGCGCTCGTTTCGCAACGACAGCGAATTTGGCCGAGCGGTACGCGCACAGGGTGGCCAGGTGATCGTCGACCCCGATCGAGTGTTGCGTTTTGGCGATAAAGTAACGATGCACCATGCGCTATTGCGTGCAGGCATTACGCTCCCACATACGATTATCTTCCCCACTGGCGCACCAAATCGCGCGCTCACAAGCGCCGAACGCAAAACACTTGGCCTGCATATGGTATGTAAACCTGCCCGTGGTTCGGGCGCCAGTGGTGTTGTTCTCAATTTCGATGGCAGTTATTCCGGCTTGGAAGCAGCCCGTGATTACGATCACGATGATGATTTTCTGATACAGGAATTTATTACACCAGTGAACCTTGATGATCGCCCAGCATGGTTCCGTGTCTACAATTGCTTTGGGCAGGTGCTGGCATGCTGGTGGCACCCCGAAACCCATGAGACACAACTGGTCAGCGCGGAGGAGATCAGCCATTACAAACTGCATGGTCTCGCCCGTATCTCTGCAACGATTGCAGCGATTAGCGGCTACACCTGGTTCTCAACCGAGGTGGCGCTTAGCCAGCGCGCCACACGAATGGTCTTTTTGCCAATCGATTATCTTAATAACAAATGTTATATGCTGACGCATAGTGAGGTCGGTGAGCGTGGCCTACCCGATGCGCTTGCCGAAACGGTTGCGCGTGTGTTGGTGGAAGCAGCCGTGCGATAATTCTATCAAGAGCGATATGCTGATAATGACATGACCAAACAACGCCTGCTTGAAGTTGCCGAGCAACGTGCCCATGGTCGTTTGCGCTGGCTACAAGTATATGCACCAGATCTTGCCCGCGATGTACGTGCTGGGCAATTTGTCATGTTACGCTGCGCTGAGCCAGGTGCCTACGATCCATACCTTCGTAGAGCACTCTTTATTGCTGCCTCAGAACCGACACTTGGTCAAATTGCCCTGCTGTATGCCCCAGAAGGCAATATTGGTTTGCAATGGTTAGCCCATGCGCGTAGTGGTGATACACTTGATATCCTTGGGCCATTTGGCCGGCCGTTCGAACTGGGTCGCCAAACCAAAGCACTCTTTCTGATTGGCGAAGGCCCTGGCCTGGCGGCGCTCATGTTTCTTGCCCGCGAGGTATTAGCGCGCGGTGGTGCGGCCACACTGCTTGCAGGGGCAGCGGAAGCGGCGCTACTCCCGCCGCCATTCTTATTACCAGGCGCAATTGAGTATCAAAGTGTAGCAGGTACAACAACGCAACTCTTTGGCCAACCCGAGATTACAACGACAATCGCCTGGGCCGATCAACTCTGCGCCGCTCTGCCAGTAAGCCAGGTTCCACTCCTGCGAGATACCATCCGCCGTGGGCGTATTCATTTCGAGCGTAGCTTTGCGAGTGTGCTACTTGATGCAGATATTCCATGTGGCATTGGGGCATGTGGTGTATGTGCGCTTCATATTCGTAAGGGAACGCGGCTTGCTTGTGTTGATGGCCCTGTCTTTGCGCTCCATGACATCATAGAAGGATCGCGCTCATGATCTATCGCCTCATCCGCCCGCTGCTGTTCCGATTAGATCCAGAGCGCGCCCATGATCTGGCTACTGCACTGCTTTCTACCTCGGCACACATCCCAGGATGCATGGCGCTACTTGGTAGCCTATTAGCGTTTCGGCACCCATTGCTCGCCACGACATGCCTCAACCAGCAATTTATGAACCCGTTGGGAGTGGCCGCAGGCTTCGACAAACGTGCTGTATTGATCGAAGGACTAGCCGCGCTGGGGTTTGGGCATGTGGAGGTAGGCACGATTACCCCACGCCCACAGCCAGGTAACCCACGCCCAAGGATGTTCCGTCTACCAGAAGACGCAGCCTTAATCAACCGGCTGGGGTTCAACAGCCCTGGCATGGTTGTTGTAGAACAGGCATTGCAAAAGGCACACAGCCGTAACCCACACGTGGCAATTGGTGTCAATATTGGCAAAAACCGCGATACACCACTGGAACGAGCAAGTGAGGATTATGTGGCAGCATTTAATCTGCTTGCACCATATGCCGATTATGTAGCTATCAATATCTCCTCACCAAACACCCCTGGCCTGCGCCAATTGCATGAGCGCAGTGCACTAGAAGAATTGCTTCAGGCGCTGTCATTGTCTAATCGAAACTTAGCTCAACCGCGCCCATTGTTGCTGAAAATATCGCCAGATGAGAGCAATTCGCAAATTGAAATGGTTGTTGCAGTTGGTATCGCTGCCGGATTTGCCGGTATTATTGCAACGAATACCACGACCGAGCGAATAGCGCTACGAAGTTCTGCTGCACATGAAATTGGTGGCTTATCTGGCAGGCCACTTGCTGTCCGTTCAAAGGCCATTGTGCAACAGATCCGCACATTAGCACAAGGACAAATTGCAATAATTGCAGTTGGTGGCATAACAACTGGTAACGATGCTTATGCGCGAATCCGCGCCGGCGCAAACCTTGTCCAATTATATACCGCGCTGATTTATCGTGGCCCGGGTGTAGCTGGGCGAATTGCGCGCGAGTTAGTTGAATGTATCCTTCGGGATGGATTTCGCACACTTGCCGATGTGATTGGTGTTGATTGCATCTAAAAACCGATAGTGGTATGATGCACGCACTTGTCCACATTTGCTCTGAATAGAGAGGGATCCAACTATGCCTGTCTTTCGGAAACTCACCCCAGAAGAAGCGAATCAAGTAAAGGGTATTGGCCCGCGTAAAATGATCGAAATTGAATATGACAGCTATCTTCGGGATTTTGAGGCCGGTGATAGTGGCGAGGCCATTCTTGGCACCGATGAGAACCGCCTAACGGTTATGAACCGCCTGAAGGCAGCTGCGCGACGCCGCGAACCATCGCTCCATGTCGTGTTCCGGCGCACAAGTGATGCGACCCTCATGCGTTTTAAGGTCAGCCTAGCACAGGAGGTGATCGCCAAGATTCTTGGTGCCTCTTCTAGCACTGGCAAGCGCGGCAGAAAGAAAAAAGCATAAACGAGAGCAAGCCAGTGGAAGAGGTCTACGCCTATTGAGATGCGTAGACCCTTTCGTCGTTTATCTAGCAGCGGGTTCGGCTGTCCATGGTACACTACCTCTTGCAATATCCGCGTACATGCAGGAGTAGATGTATCATGAGCACCCCAGATCTTGGATGGGTTCGCGCACAGTTTCCCGCGCTGGCTGAGCAGGTTAATGGTGAGCCAGCCGTGTTTTTTGATGGCCCTGGTGGCACGCAAGTTCCGCAACGTGTGATTGATGCGATGGTCGGCTACCTCATCCATGCGAATGCGAATGTCCATGGGGCGTTTCTGACAAGCCAACGCACTGATACCTACATTGAGGCCGCGCATCAGGCCATGGCCGATTTACTTGGTTGTGACCCGGATGAGATTGTGTTTGGCGCAAACATGACAACGCTGACATTTGCGTTCAGCCGAGCGATTGGCCGCGACTTTCAGCCAGGTGATGAGATTGTCCTGACACGCCTCGATCATGATGCAAATGTCGCGCCATGGCATGCACTTGAAGAACAAGGTGTGGTGATTAAGTTTGCGGATGTCGATATCGAAGATTGCACACTGGACATGGAGCACCTCGCGCGCCAAATCACCCCGAAGACCAAGCTTGTTGCAGTTGGGTATGCCTCAAATGCGGTTGGAACGATCAACGATGTAAAACGGGTTGTTGAACTTGCCCATGCAGTTGGCGCACTGGCCTTTGTTGACGCAGTTCACTATACACCACATGGCCCTATCGATGTAAAAGCATTAGGATGTGATTTCCTGGCATGTTCACCCTACAAATTCTTTGCGCCACATATGGGAACATTGTATGGTAGACGCGAGCATATGCAGCGCCTAAGCCCCTACAAAGTGCGCCCCGCCACAGATAGCATGCCAGATCGCTGGGAGACCGGTACCAAGAATCATGAAGGAATGGCTGGGGTAACCGCTGCGATTGAGTATTTAGCCGATCTTGGCCGCCAATACCTTGGTAGGCCGGGCGTTAATCGCCGTGAGGAATTACTTACAGCGATGACCAATATTCAGGCCTATGAGCGAACGTTATGCGAAAAGCTTATCAGTGGTTTGCTGACGATCCCAGGGCTCACGTTTTATGGCATTAGCGCAGCAGAGCGCTTTGGCCAACGTACCCCAACAGTATCGATCCGCCTCGCTGGCAAAACGCCACGTGAGGTAGCTGAGGCTGTCGGCGCGCGTGGTATCTTTGTCACCGATGGTAACTATTATGCACTCAATCTCTCTGAGCGCCTTGGCGTAGAAGATCAGGGTGGTATGGTGCGGATCGGCCTTGTTCACTACAATACAGCTGCTGAAGTTGATCGGTTGCTCGCAGTATTACGCGAAATCGCACAGTAGCATCTCAGTATCAGCCCTTTGATCAAGGAGTAACCGATGGCAAGTCCACGTAAGCGCCCACAGACACACTCCTCCACAAGCAATGTCCCAAAAACAGAGCTAGCATCAGCTGATACTGTCACACTACATAGTAACCTGCCGCTGATCGAGGTTACCGAGCCATGGTTATTAGATACACTTATGAAAGATACGCAGGCCAATCGTTTGATTTTGATGCGTCTGGATGAGCGTACTGCGCTTGTGGTGCCTGGCCAGCACGAGAATTTGCTTACCCGCCTACGCAAGCTTGGCCACACCCCACGGACACTGGAGCGCTAATTCATGGATTATCAGACTCATTTCGATCAGTTGTTGGCTGTACAACCAGCCACAGATTTACAGCGCATTGCCAAATTATGGGGTGCAAGCGGCAATATGCGCAAAGATGCGTCGCTTGAAGTCATTCGTAGCGGGCTGAATGATCCCAAATTAGTAGCCGCATTCATCCAGCGTTTAGAACCAGCCGAGCGTGCTGCGCTTAGCTTCCTTAAAATGCAACCCGCAGGTATGGCACAGGCCAGCACGCTTGCAGTTGCAGTGCTCAGTGCTGGCTATATACTCCCGCCAACAACTAATCACTATGAAACTGCCCATAGTGTGTTTGCCCGTGTACTCGCTCATCATGGTCTGGCATTCAGTCAGATCGATCGCTATAGCTATAGTTATTCCTCGGCCTATGGCAGTGATCCAGTGCTTATTACCGATGCACGTCTACTGGAACATGTGCCAACATTCAGTGGCCTACCGCTTAACCTACCACAACATCCTGATCCTACCGATCACCGTATACGGCGACCAGCCCAAGTCGTGCTGGATCTGATCGGCTTCATCGAAGCACTCCGCACGGTTGGTGGTCTGCAGGTGAATAAGAATCAAACAATTCGGGTGAGTGATCAGCGCAAGCTCATCAAGGCGCTTGGCTGGACAGACGAATGGGAAACGTTCGAGGGATTACGTTTCTACCAACCAGCACCTGCACTGCTGAGTGTACTGATGCGCATGAATATATTGATCATTAATAGTGAAGATCGGGTGGTAGTTGGAACCAATGAATTGACCGCATTACCATACGATCAAATCGTTCGTGCGGTAGTATCAGTATTTCCCAATATCACAAACTGGTTTGAGTATGCTCTTTCGTATCAATCGGATTCCATGTTGTATGCTGCAAGCGCGCTACGAATTGGGCTGATCGGTTTTCTGCGGCGTCTGGTTTCTGTTGAGGGGTATGTGGCGTTTAGCGATTTCAGCCATGCCTTTTATCGATGCGTTGGTCAGGATTATTCCCTGATGGGGATTCACCCACGGATACCGCGCCCATGGAATATTCCAGTCAATCCAACTGGTAGCAAAACGCCACGATCGGATACTGCCGCCATTGAGGCTGCCTGGCGTGAACGCCAATGGGAGGAATGGCAAAAACATGAGGAGATCTGGCTTGCATATGCCCTTGCAAGCTGGCTGTTTTTCCTCGGCATGGCCGAGCTTGGTATTGAAGGTGGCCAGATTAGTGTGCTGCGCCTCACCGAATTAGGGCGCAGTGTGCTCGAGCCGGGTCGAGTTGTAGCAACCCCCACACCAGCGGCTGGCCCAGCATGGGTTGTGCAACCCAACTTCGAGATCACTGCTTTTCTGGATCAAGCTACACCTACCCAGATTATGGCCCTTGAGCGCGGCGCGGAACGTGTACAGACCGATGTATATACCGCAAGTTACCGCCTTACGCGTGAATCGGTAGCACGTTGGCTTAACCAGGGTGAAACGATTGAGTCGCTGCTAACGCTACTTGGCGCAGCGACTCCCCAGAATGTTGTCACAACGATTCGTGAGTGGTCGAGCCAATTTGAACGAATTACCCTACGCCGTAAGATTACATTACTTGAATATGCAAGTACCCCTGCGCGTGACGCAGCCTTGGGCAGTAGCACAATTGGTAAGCCGCTTGGTGAGCGCTTCATTCTGCTGGATCCGCATTCATTTGCGCCAAAAGTAAGCGCTACGATCGATTATGCTCAGCCGACTCCGCTGGCCCTGAAGGCCAGTACAGATGGTTTGGTGAGCATCGCGCGCGATACGCTGGATCTGGTTGGCCGTGCGATCCTGGATCGTTGGGGCGAAGCCAGGAATCGTGGCTGGCAACTCACAGCGGCAAGTATTGCTGCCGCAACCCAACAAGGGTATCGTGTGGAAGAGTTGATCCACACGCTTGAGCAGCGCATCATTACCCGCACGACGCCAATGCTGCTCAAAATCACATTGCGCAGTTGGGGTGGGAACCCGCCCAATATCGCCTTAGGGCAGGTGATCTTACTCCGCTTTCCCGATAGTGAGACCGCAGATGCAATCGCAGATGGTAAGCAGTTTGAGGGCCTCGTCCACGAACGCGTCGGCCCGGTCAGCTTTCTGATCGCAAAGGCCGATGTGGCTAGGTTGACGCAAGCGCTTGCCGCGATTGGTATTACTGCCAGCCCATTTGACCAGTAACTATACCGATTATGGAATGCACCACAGAGGCACAGAGGGCGCAGAGGTTGAACACGCTTTCCGGCCTCCGTGGTCTCTGCACCCAAAGGGTACCCGTCTGTGGTGCGTAAAGTTGGCTAGTGTCAAATCCTTACCCGATGAGAGTATACGCATGCAAGCACTCACGTGCGCGTGATATGCAACGTACGCGCTCGTAGTTTGCCCACCAAACTGCTATACCAGAGATATATAAGTGAATCGACAGGAGTGCAGCAATGACAACTACTACAACTATCACGACCGACTTGCATGCAGCCAGCAATGCGACACTACGGTTTCCATACAGTTTGGCCTTTGGCGCACTGGGGCTTGGTATTGTGGCCGATCTCTTCTTTTATGGCCGCATCCCAGGTGTCTCGTTTCCATTGTTTGTTCTGCTCTGCCTAACATTGCTCTATCTGCTTGCACGCTTTGAGGGGCGCACCTCAAACCACATCAATCGCTGGCTAGGGTTTGCCGCAATTGGCTTCGCGTGTTTAACGGCACTGCGCGCCGAGCCGACCATTCTTGTGTTGAATACACTAACGACACTCGCGCTGATCCTACTTCAGGTTGGATTATTTCGTGGAGTTACACTGCAAAGCCTGCCAGGTGGTGAATACCTTATACGGGTTGGCGTGACCGCAGTTGATCTCTGTTTTCGGCCACTATTCCCACTCTTTGGTGCCCTTCGTAGGTTTCTTTCGCGTGGTGAGCGACTGCGTTATGCCATCCCGGTTGCTCGTGGTCTGGCACTGGCAGTGCCAATCGTGGGAGTCTTTACGATCTTGCTTATGATGGCCGATAAGGTATTTGCGAATGTTGTGTTACAACTCATTACCCTCAACTTGCCATTCTCACTCGATTGGCTCGTTGGGCATGCGCTGCTTACTACCACAGCGGCTTGGGTTTGTGCTGGCGCATTACTGGTCGCATTGCGTGCACAACCCAATACAAGCGAGGGTGAACATACCTACGCTGCGCCTTGGGGGTTAGGCTGTATCGAAGGACTCACAGTGATTGTGTCGATCGATCTGCTCTTTGCTGGATTTATGTTTGTACAGGCGGCCTATCTATTTGGTGGCCTTGATACACTGGCCCAGACGCAAATGACCTACGCAGATTATGCTCGACGTGGTTTCTTCGAGATTATTGCGGTAGCAACGCTCACACTTGGTGTGATCTGGCTATTTGTTCGGGCCACACGGCGTGATGCAAACTGGCAGGTTCTTACATTCAATGCTGTTGCTGCCATCCTGGTGTTCCTCACCATCGGGCTGCTCAGCTCGGCATTTCAGCGTATGTGGCTCTATGAGCAAGCCTATGGATTTACCCATTTGCGACTCTATACGCACACCTTTATGATTTGGCTCGCTATCGCGCTCCTGCTGTGTTTGGCGGCCTTGATTGCAAAGCGACCGCGCTGGTTGAGTTTTGGTGGCTTTATATCGGCGCTCGCTGTTCTCGCGATCTTGACGCTTGCGAATCCTGAGGAGAACATTGTACGAGCCAATATTGCCCGTTATCAGGCAAACGGCGATCTCAGCCTGCTTGGTTCGCATCAGGGAGCAAGTGAAGAGGGAGATGATGCATACCAGCCGAGTCGGGCGCTCGATACCGATTATCTCTCGCAACTCTCGCCAGATGCCACACCAGCACTGTTAGAATTATTACCAGTACTGCCAAAAGCTGAACAGGAACAGATTCGAGTGCGCTTGGTAGTTCAACAGAATTGGCTTGAAGGGGTTTCGCAACAAGGCTGGCCTGCTTGGCATTGGGCGCGTGCTCGTGCATTACGAGCATTACAAATCTGGTAATTGAAATAGTGTATACTTCCTTGTGTTGCCTTGTTTAATGTGCAAACAATGTATACTGACTAACACTCAAATGTTGAAGCGCACGCCATGCCCAGCCTCAATATGGCCTAAGTCGATGCGTGCACCTGTATAGCGCATACCTCCCACCAATGGGGTTTCGGCCATAAACAAAGGCGTGTCGAGGTCGACAAAACGAAACCCGCCCTGGCCAGCAGCAAAACAAGCCGATGTTGTCATGGCCAAAATCGACTCAACCATGCCACCAATCATCAGCCCTAGCCCAGCGGCTCGTGCAACTGCTGCGATATCCAGTGCCTCAGCAATGCCACATTTCATAAGTTTGATATTGACGACATTCGCGGCCCGCGCCGAAACTAAGCGCACAATATCGGCTGAACTGGCAACACTCTCATCTGCTGCAACTGGTACTTCACCCCATTGAGCAACCTGTGACATACCGGCGATATCCTCCTTTGGAACTGGTTGCTCAATCAGGGCTGGCCGAATCCCACGGCTGCGAAGCATTGCCAAGAGCTGGAGCGCACCATCGGCGCTATAGCCACAGTTGCCATCCAATATCAATGGTGAATTGGGCGCGACACTATGAATTGCCAGCACACGCTCCAAATCCAGCGTCAGATCGCCAGAGCCAATCTTGACCTTAATCATCGAGATTCCGCGCGCAAGAATCGCTTGTGCATCACTAGCTGCCTGTGCGACCGTCCCAGTCGTGACTGTCATGTCGGTTTCAAGGCTGGTGGACATCCCGCCAAAAAACACCCAGAGTGGCATATGCGCCTGGCGTGTCAACGCATCGAGCACGGCTGTCTCAATGGCACAGCGCGCCGAACCAACCTGACCAATCGCCGCATAGAGTGCTTGCGCAATACGGCGCCACTCACGCACATCCGCGCCTTCAACGACTGATTGTGCAGCTGCAACTGCACTGTGTGCCATCGCTTGGGTCTCGCCATTAAATGCTGGGAATGGGGCTGCCTCACCATACCCCAGAGTACCATCGGCAAGTTCAATGGTAACAAGCAGATTCCGCGCCAGATCGGCGCTGCCGCCCGCGATCCCAAAGGGTGTATGTAGCTCGATATCCAACGGCACGACGCTGAGCGCGCGAATAGTGGAAGTGCTAGCCATGTCCAGATCCTCATTACTCAATATTGGAAGTTGTGAGTAGTGTAACATGGAATAACATGAGCGCTGGGATCGATTTCAATGTAAAGACGCAAAGGGCACCCAATAAGAACCATTTACAACTCTTTACATTTCTCACCATCTGCTCAATTGACGCCCTTGGCGCAGAGTGCTATGCTGATGTGCGAATAGTTCGTATGTTACCGAGCGCAAGGGTGCCTCGTTGATACAGTTAAACTCAATGCTGGAACAGGTGCTCCAGCGCTATGGCGACAATCTGTATCGCCTTGCATTGATTCTCACCCCCGATCAGCGGCGTGCTGAGGCGACGTTATTGCGTGTCGCACGTTCAATCGCTCAGTTACCGGGAGTTCAGCTTGGCGATGCACAGGTTCAGCAGTTGTTCCTGGCCGAATTGCCAGTGGAACGCCGAGTGCCAGCCCGCCCCGCCGATTGGGCTACGCATCCCGAACCACGCTCGCCAGAGGCATTATTGCTGAATGCGATAGCTCAGCTTCCATATGAACAACGTCAGGCGTTGGTACTGCCACTGATCTTTAGCACCGATGAAGCCGATATTCCACTTGAACAGCGCACTGCCCGCCGTAGTGCGTTGCTCACGTTGGCCGCACGTGCCGATCATCCAGAACTCCCCGCGCGCATTGCAGATCTGACATTGCCCGAACTGTGCCAAGAGGCGCGTGCAGCACTTGTACTCAGCGATCCTGCATTGCATACGAATCCATTACTGCGCGGCCACCTAGCGCTATGTGAGGATTGCCGTAATGTGGCACATGCCTGGCAACATGTTGCTTCGAAAACTGAAGATGTGCTACGCCATGCCATGCGGCCGATTCGAATGCCCGCAGCAATGGCCCAGCAGATGCGTGAGGCGGCAACACCAAAACCACCAAATGTGCTACGCGCCGCAATTACAAGCACATGGGCACGCCGTGCGATGTTGCCACTACTTGTCATACTTGCAGTAGGAGCGCTGGTATGGCCGCGAGCCACACCCAACCCCTCGCCGACCGCACAAACCGGTGCAGTTTCGGCCGACATGCGCGAATTGGTACGTGCTGCACGCCAGACCTTATATGCTGTTCCACTCACCGGGGCATGGACCCAACGCTACGCAATGCGCTGGATCTTCCCCGATGAATCCTTTGCCCCACTTGTTGGGCAGATTTGGTTTGATCCAGAGACTAGCCGAAGGCGTATCCAACTCACGCACGAATCTGGTGGTGGCCCCTACGAATTAATCCTTAATGATGGTAGAAGACAGCTTTGGTATGGAACAACACGCAGCTATGCCGAATCGATCTTTCCTGGAATGGTCACTACCGATCGCATGCGCGTCCTTCTTGAGCTCGATAAAACGCAGCAAGAGCATGCGTTCGAAACACGCTTGCAATCCGGGGCATGGGCGCTACCCTTTGAATACTTACGGCAGGCTGAAACCGCCCAATTGCAGAGTTGGGGGCGCCAACTGGCAGGTACAGATCTTGTTGAAGTCGTGGGCTACCAGGGTATTAGCGCACTCGCAGGGCCTGCCGATGCGCCGGGTGGCCCAGCTGACACCGTAACCGTGCTGCTGTCCATTCGTGTCTCAGATGGGAGCTTGCGCGAGATCCGTGAACTGATTGGGCCAACCGGTGGCGAACAGGCCAGCCGTTTGATCTGGCAAGTGTTTGATCCCGAACCACTGACGGTTCCTGCTGTTGTCGAGCGAGTGTTTATGCTATCGGTTGCTTGGAACGGCACTGGCCGATTCCCCGATGAAGCCACCCAGGGTGCACGACCCGAACTGCCACTCGCCGATCCGAGTACATTAATCTCGCCTGCCTCTGGTGTTGAATACCCGAATGGGGTGCTGGTTGATTTTCCCACCAGCCTACCGCCAGGAATAAGTACAGCAGTCGTTGTGCCGATCTCCAATAATATGCAGGCGCTCACCTATACTGGTATTGGTCGCAGCCTCACTATTGTCGGCTCATTCGATGCTTCACCCCGCAACCAGGCCAAGTTCACAACCACTGGCCCAGTTGAGCAACTGACGGTTGCTGGGCATCCAACGCTGCTGCGCCGCGTTTCTGCAGCTGGCTATATGCTGTTGTTGCGCCCAAAACCCGAAAGCGTGCGCCAAAACCTCATGCTGATCTATTCCACTGGCTATACACGCGAGGAATTATTAGCGACTCTAGAGACACTTGGGCCAATTACGCTTGCTCACTATGAGACACAATACCAACTATTTAGTGGATCAGGTGCCAATACCGAGATTCAACAGATTATTCTGGCTGCATTGAAGCATGAAATCAGTCCGCCAGTTGGCCAGATCCGGCATACAGTAGCTTCGATCTATTCACGCCAACAACCTGGGCGAGATGATCTGCCCGACCCGTATCATTATGTGGCATATGGCGGCCGCCCAGCAGAAGAAACCCAAGAGCGCTGGATTCGTCCATTCGAGACACTCCAGGTCACCAGGTATGACGGCCAAGTGGTGCGTATCCAGGAACCAGGCAGCGAAATATTTGCTACTGATCGTGCCCCGGATGGTACACTCATAGAACAATATTCATCCAATCCTGCCGAAGCGATCATCTACTATGGCCCAGAACAGCAGATCAATCGATTACCCGGGAGTGTTTTCGCCGATGATAGTGAGCCACGCCGGACGCTCCTGCGCTTGTTGGTGTGTGGTGGCACACTTTATGATATTCCACCTGGAAAACAAATCACCGTAACGGAGTCGTTCAGCAATTTCTCTGGGCCATGTATGCGGCCATACTATTCCGGTTTGGTAACGTACCAACAACAGCCACGCTGGGCAACAATCCCTCCAGAATATCTCCCTGCAATTGGCGATCTGAAGGAACAACAAATAACCACTGTTGTAAATTTTGGCAGCGATGGCAAGGTGGGCCTGATCAATGTGTATGCAGGATTATTTGATGGCGAACGGATTGAGGGCTGGCAACTGATCCGTGATGAGGTTGGAACCGAACCGGTTCCTGCCGAGGCACAACAGGCACCAGTGTCGACATTCCTTGTCGATTACTTTAATGCGTCACCGCCTAACATGCCACCGATCTATGGGGCTATGACAATAACAGATGCGCTCCAGTTGGTACAAACTCCATTACTCGCGTTACCTGATTTGAATAGCCTGGCGAAAGGCCCTGAGAATCCATTCCCTCCAGATGGCACACAACTGGAATGGTTTGGTTCGAAATCAGGTGTGATTGCAACGCCTAACATGTATACTCAACGCGATTGGGTGTTTGATTATGCCATGGCACGCGGTTATGCGGTTCAAATGAGTTTTGATCTGATCAATCGGACAATTGGGCGTCAGGAGCAGAGTATTGTCTATCTTGGGGCTGCCAAGCAGTTTGGTGGTTTTCTGCGGCTACGCGCAATCTGGCAATCCAGCATCCCAACAACATTTCGGATCGGTGAGCAATCAATAGATGGCTGGCAGGTCTTTACCGAACGAGGCACCTGGGTGCTAGGCGAATTCGATGGCACGCTTATCGCCTTTCCGGATAGTTTGGCAATGCGGACAGCACTAGAGCAGCTTGTGGTTGTGCGGCCCTAAGAGGCTTTTAGAGCACAGAAGGCACTGAGGCATAGAGAGTGTAACGATTGACCTGTTCCAATGACTATAGCATGTGTAAAGCAATCCGAACGATAGTGATAGAGGAACCCACAATGACACAAGCAAAAACTGAGGTTGCAACACTCGCAGGTGGCTGCTTCTGGTGCTTAGAGGCGGTATATGATGAGTTGCAGGGTGTGAGTAGTGTTGTTTCGGGCTATGCAGGTGGCCATGTAAACAATCCAACCTATAGTGAGGTCTGTTCCGGTACTACTGGACATGCCGAAGTGATCCAACTCACATTCGACCCCAGTATCATTAGCTACCGCGATCTGCTTGATGTGTTTTTCACCATCCATGATCCAACAACCCTTAATCGCCAGGGTGCGGATGTGGGAACACAATACCGCTCAGCGATTTTCTACCATACAGCAGATCAAAAGGCCACCGCTGCGGCTACGATTGCAGAACTGGATTCGGCTCACCTATGGGGCAACCCGATTGTCACCGAGGTTGTGCCAATCTCTAATTACAGCACTGCCGAGGATTATCACCAAGAGTACTATGTCAATAATCGAATGCAACCCTACTGCATGGTTGTTGTCGCACCCAAAGTCTCCAAAGCACGCAAGAAGTTCGTCGAGAAGCTAAAGAAGAGCGCGTAGGAGCGCAAGAACGCAAGACGGAAACGCAAAGACGCAAAGACGCAAAGACGCAAAGACGCAAATTAACCTGACAAGCATCGTTCCATCGTTCCATCGTTCCATAGTCGCCGGGGTACCTTTTGGGTCTGGCACCCGGTTCCATCATTCCATCATTCCATCATTCCATCGTTCCATCGTTCCATCGCTCCAAGTCTTACTCTATGATCAAATACGACTCCACTGCTGGCCCACTGCGCGCACTTGTGATCGAGCGTAGTGGGCAATATGGCCTCTATTTTCTCAATCCCTCCGGCGATTTGGATGGCCCCATGTCGCGGATCGACCCCACGCGGCCGCTGTTTCTACTAGCAGAATATACTCAGGCACTGATGCTTGTGTTACTCTGGCGGCCAGATCCCAAACGGGTATGTATAGTCGGCTTTGGGGGTGGGCGTCTCTCGCGGGTATTGCACCACCACCTGCCGCAGGTCACGATTGAAAATATTGATATCGATCCCATTTTTATTGAGGTTGCCGAGCGCTTTTTTGATATCACATTCGATCAACGCCAGATCATAACGATTGGTGATGGGCGTATTCTGATCGAGCAAGCTGGGCCACGTTTCGATATCATGCTGCTTGATGCATTTAGCGATCAGCGCGATAACCTGGATTATCTTGGCACGGTTGAGTTCTTCCGTGCTTGTCGGTTGCGGCTCGAACCAGGTGGTGTAGTTGGCCTGAATCTTTTGCGTTCGGATCAGTTGGCAGGATCAAAGGCATCGGCTTTAGCGGAGGTCTTCCCATATACCTCAGTTGTAGCGCTTAAACATAGCCTGGTACTGTTTGGTGGTGGTTATGCGCGCCTGACGAATGCACAGGCCATCCGGCGGGCTGCCGATATCCAGGTTCGTTGCCAGTTTGAATTCCCATTTCAGGCGCATGCCACACAATTGCAGCCGTTTAAGCTCAACGAGCATGGCTTAGTCGGTAGTCGTCCACTCCGTGATCGGGATGTGACAGCCCCACTCAAAGGCTGATCTAGGCCCAATACCTTTCGATTAAGCTCAATGTGCGAAGGAGCCAGAGTTTTCAACGCAAAGGCGCAAAGGCGCAAAGGCTATAAAATCTTGCGTCTCTGCGTACCGAAGGTATTGCGTCTTTGCGTTATACGTTTCCATCCTTATTCAAAGCGTACTGGATCTAGGCTCAGATTTGTCGCATCGAACAAGATCGAGTAGCATGCATTCGTAAGCTATGTATGAGGCGATTTGGTGCGACCACTCAAGATACTGATGCTGGCATCTTCGTACCCGAAGTGGCCAGGTGAAGCAACTGCCCCATTTATTGAAGAGATTGCCGCTGGGCTGGTGCGGCGTGGCCATTGTGTGCATGTGGCGCTGCCATACCACCCCGATCTGCGCCGCCAACCGCTAGAACGTGGCATTCACCTGCATATCTTCCGCTACGCCCCACACCCAGCGCTCAATATTTGGGGCTATGCGGCTGCACTCAAGGGCGATATTGGTCTCAAAAGTTCTGCCTTGGCAGCAGCGCCCTTAGCATTGGGTGCATCGCTTTGGGCATTGCTGCGCCTTTCGGCAGCTGCGCACGACGAATCGCAGCCCTTCGATCTTATTCATGCACATTGGGTTCTGCCAAATGGCTTGCCAGCACGTATTGCGGCAGGGTTACGCCATATACCACTCGTTATCAGTGTACATGGCTCAGATGTGTATCTCGCCGAGAAAGCCGCACCGCTTGGCTGGGTCGCCAGTTCAATCTTTCGTGCTGCTGGGGGAATCAGCGCGTGTAGCGGCGATCTACATCGCCGTGCAATCCAGCTTGGTGCACCCGCAGATCGAAGCATGGTATTGCCATATGGTGTCGATACCAGTGCATTCCACCCCGATCCGCAGGCGAGCGCACATGTACGCGCCGAGCTTGGCCTCGCGCCAGAAACACCACTGATCGTTAGTGTGAGCCGCTTCGTATACAAAAAAGGGCTCAACTATCTGCTCGAAGCAATGCCAATGGTTTTGAAGAGACATGGCGCAGCAATCCTGGTGTTGGCAGGCTATGGTGATCTCCGTGAGGAACTGGAACGCCACGCACACGAGCTTGGTGTAGCTGCGCATGTTCGTTTCCCTGGCCAACTCACCCGTGAACAAGTGGCAGGTTATATTGGTGCAGCGGATGTACATGTCATTCCTTCAATCCGCGACCGGGGTGGCAATATTGATGGCCTGCCAAATGTGCTGCTCGAAGGAATGAGCGCAGCCCGCCCAATCGTGGCCAGTGCAATTGCTGGTATCCCTGATGTGATTACCGACCGTGTGCATGGGCTGTTGGTGCCAGAACAAGACTCCACCGCACTTGCAGATGCTATTTCCGAATTGCTTGCCGATCCTTCATTCGCGGCGCAACTTGGTGCACAGGCACGCCATCGCGTACTGGCAGAACTCACCTGGGATGTTGCTACGCAGCGCTTTGAGGATCTCTATCGGCTGGCGCTGGGAGGGATTGCGGACTGAACGTTGGCGGACTGCGGGATCGCGGACTCTGGGATCGGGGACTTCAGTCCGCCACCCCAAGAGCAGGCACACCAGAGGATAGGATCAGATGTTAGTGAATATGCGGCTGCAACATTTCTGTGATGATCAGGAGGAATTGCTGGCATACCTCAGCACACGCCCTGCGGCTGGGAGCGCTGGGCTTACAATCCAGTATCAACGCTATCTGGATTTAGCGCGTGCGAGGCTTCTATGAGTCGAAGAGGCTACGAAGCCAAGAAGTCAGCTGGTTCCATCCTAAATATTGGCCTGAATATTGGTTCGTGGCTACCGGCTATGCTGCTCGCGTTTGCGCTGCGCCTGTATCGGCTCGATGCACAGAGTCTCTGGCTAGATGAAGGCGGCACCTGGGCTGAGGTCACTGGTCG
>JANLSE010000360.1:0-3096 GCA_031362265.1 Roseiflexaceae bacterium | reverse complement strand
CCAGCGCGCCTCCACCAGCGAGATCGACCCATGTGTTGGCTCAGGCCACTTTCTGCGCGAAGCCTTTGATATGCTGGTGGCTATGTACCGCGAGCAACATCCAGCAATGGATGCCCAGCAGATTGCCGAGACTATCCTACGCCAGCATTTACATGGCGTCGATATCGACCCACGGGCGGTACAGTTGGCGGCGCTGACGCTCTATATGCGGGCATTGGAGCTGATCCGTGACGATGCCCGCGCCCGCCGCAAGCCAATCCCACGCTGGATACCAGCACAAATTAACCTGGCGACCACGCCGAGCGGCCTGGATGCCGGGGCGCTTGAACGGCACCTGGCCCGCCATCCCGAGGATCGCCCGCTGCGCCCGGTGCTGGAGCGGATCTTTGAGACCCTGGCGCAGGCCGAGATCTTGGGTAGCCTACTGCGGCCAGGGGCCGAGATCGATCAGGCGATTGCCAAGGTCCAGGCGCCACGCACTGCTAATATGTTCGATGAGAGCGATAGCACCAGCCTAGTTGGGCGCGACTCATCCGAGCTGAAACGGCTGGTGCTGGAACGAATTGCGGCTGCCTTCCGTGCCGAAGCGCAGAGCGCCGACCCGGCCGATGCGTTGTTTGGCCGCGAGGCCGAGCGCGGCGTGCGCCTGATCCAGCTGCTCGACCGCAAGTATGCGGTGGTAGTGACCAACCCGCCCTATATGGGTAGTGGGAATATGGATACGCCGCTCAAGAAGTACGTCGAGCAGCACTATCGCCCAGGTAAGCGTGACTTATACGCGGCGTTTATCATGCGCTGCCTTGAGCTTTGCCGAGGAAATGGACGGGTAGCTATGATCACGCAGCAGAGCTGGATGTTCCTACGCTCATTTGCCGAATTGCGCGCTGTGCCCGAGGAGAAGCTCGCCGAAGCCCAGAAGAAAGCCGAGTTTGAAGGCCTCTTGCGTGCCGTAACGATTGAGTCACTGGCACATCTTGGTGCAGCCGCTTTTGAAGAGATTAGCGGCGAGGTGGTGCAGAATGCCATGTTTGTGCTCGGCAATGCCACGCCCGATCCCGAACACCGCATGGTCGCCTTCAGGCTGGTTGGGCTGAAGAGCCCACATGAGAAGGCGCGGGTACTGCGTGAGGGAGCAATAGTCAATTGAGATACTTCCTATCGACATTTTTGCAGAAAAGTTGTAAAATAGCAGGTACGATGTCTCTAGTATAATCTCTTTGTGAGGTTGGAGAGGATCTCCCATGCTTATTGAGTTCAGTGTTGGCAACTTTCGCTCATTCAAAGACAGACAAACATTTTCTATGGTCGCGAGTAGCGATAAAGTGTTGCTTGATCAGACCATGACTTCTGAGGCGCTTGGTAAGCTTCGCCTCAATCGTAGCGCTGTCGTCTATGGTGCCAATGCCTCTGGGAAAAGCAACCTTATGGCTGCGCTTGCGTTTGTGCGTAGCTTTGTTGTCGACTCATATCGGCGGCGGCCAGCGCGCTTACGCGAGCGCGTTGACGATACCAGTATCCAGGTGATCCCATTTCTACTCGATCCAGACACAGCAAAGAAGCCAAGCGAGTTTGAGTTAGTATTTATCCAGAACGATGTGCGCTATCAGTATGGCTTCACAGCCGATGCCACGCGCATTCACAAAGAGTGGTTGTATGCCTTTCCACATGGGCAGCCCCAGCGCTGGTTTGTACGTACACTTCAGGATGATGGCGAATATGAATATGAGTTTCGGTCAAAGGCCTTTCGCGGCGAGAAGCAACTTATTACAGAGGTGACCCGCCCTGACACATTATACTTGTCAAGTGGTGTGACGTTTGCATCTGAGCAATTGCTGCCCGTCTACAACTGGTTTCAAAATTTACACTTCCTGAAGCCATTTCATCGCAGCCGTGTATCGCTGGGGAACGACACTGCGCAAAGAGCGTTTCGCGATGCCGAGTTCCATCGCAAAGTGCGCAGCCTCTTGATCCATGCTGATGTAGGGATTGTCGATTTCCAAGTAGATGAAATCGAAAGTCAGTTCGTGCAGCCAGTGTTCTTTCCAGATGATGGAGGGACACCTGCGCTCAAACCGCTTCGTTACGAAACCTCTTTTGTCCATGAGGCCGCACCCAATGATAGACTTGTCAGGTTACCATTATCAGAAGAGTCGCAAGGAACACAGCAACTCTATGAGATGGCATATGCATGGATTGAGGCTGTGGAACAGGGGCAGATTCTCGTTGCCGATGAGCTTGATGCAAGCCTCCACCCATTGCTAACCCGAAGGTTGGTTGAAATGTTACAAGATCCGCAGATCAACTACTCAGGCGCACAACTGATATTCAATACGCATGATGTAACCCTGCTTGATCAAGCGCTGTTTCGGCGTGATCAAGTCTGGTTTACTGAGAAAGATCGAGAAGGTGCCACCCATCTCTACCCATTGTTGGATTTCAGCCCACGCAAACAAGAAGCACTGGACAGAGGCTATATGGTTGGGCGCTACGGCGCAATCCCATTCATCGATCGCCTAGAAGATTGGTTTGAACCGCATGGCAGCGAAAAAGAAGAAGCCGCATAAGGATGTGCAGCGTGAGAATCCACCAATCAAAGGGCTCGATGATCTGAGCCGACGGGCAGGTGCAAACATCCGCCGTCCGGTTCTGATTGTCTGTGAGGGCGAAAAGACCGAACAGATCTATTTTCATGCACTACGCAGCCACTATCGATTGCCGAATCTGGAGGTGGTTATCTATGGTGAAGGCGGTGGGCCATTGAAGGTTATTCGGCGTGCAATCGAATTAGATCGAGAGCGACGTCGCGAAGTCAGACAGAGGCCACGCGATGTAGCAGTGTTTGAAGAGATGTGGTGTGTCTTTGATCGCGAAGCTAACAACGAGCCGAGTAATTTTGTAGATGCAGTGAAACTTGCGGAAGAGCACAAGATCCACTTAGCTATCTCGAACCCCTGTTTTGAGTACTGGTACCTGCTGCATTTGTCGCGAGCGATCGCAGCTTTCACGATGCCACCGATCTATTGAACGAACTGCGCAAACCAGGAGCCCTAGCTGGCTATCAGAAGCACCACGATGTATTCCCAAGCATTCGTGATC
>JANLSE010000394.1:0-4992 GCA_031362265.1 Roseiflexaceae bacterium | reverse complement strand
GGCACCACAATGATCCGACTTGCTGCGCGGCTGAGTGCTGCAGGTATTGCACCAATTGCCGCATCCGCCTTTCTATCTGGGTGCGGACTAAGTTTCAGCGAGGCTCTCAACCAGTGTATTGCCAGAGGCGCAGATGAGGTTATCGTCCAACCGTATGCGCTCGTTGAAGATGCACCAATTCGGTGTGATTTGCAACGACTGATTCGAGAGAGTCGTGAGCAGTACCCACATGTGCCGGTTCGAGTGGCGCGCCCGTTTGGCGATCATATTGCTATCGCGAAAATAGCCGTTCAGCGAGCACTAGAGGCCGATTACGCTGCTTCACACAATATGCACTCTCTGCCACTCATGACTGCAAACGAACAAGTTGTCACGCGCCCACCAGCAACGCTCTACACAAACAGTCCCGCTAACAAGAATCGTGAGGTTCTGCAGGATAGTTGGCGTCCACGGCATCTAGAAGAGCCAACCGGATTAGTGTTAGTGGCGCATGGGAGTAGAACGCCCACTTGTGATTGGCCGATTAGTGCAGCAGCAGAGTGGATTCGTATAAATGCCTGTTATACTGCGGTGCATATCGCTTTCACACAGCAAAACAGCCCAAATTTAGCCACAGCAATCGACCAGCATGCGGCACAGGGGTTGCAATCGATCATTCTCGTGCCATTTATGCTCCAACTCACGACACAGGATGCAGCATACCTCATGCGAGTTGCAGCCGATGCACACGCACGATACCCAGACATGCAGATCCTTATTGCTGATCATCTTAATTATGACCGTCAGCTTCTCAAGGTCATTGCTGATCGCGTGGCCGATGTTGTAAGCGAGGGCTAGCGCCGCATTGTAATCTGACATGCCGTGCACAACAAGGCTCTTCAGCGCAGTGGATACGATTCCTACGCACATTCGGTTTCACTCGCCCCGTGTGGACTCATCCGAGCGCTCCTCTGATTGCAACATCTCAAGATACTCAGCCAAGCGATCCAAGCGTTCTGCCCATAAATGTTCGAATGTATTGACCCATTCGTGAATCGGTTTGAGACCCTCACTCTGTAAGGTATACAGCCGCTGTTGCCCAGCCTCACGAACACTCACCAAACCAACCTGGCGTAAAACACGCAGATGCTTGGAAGCCTGTGGCTGCCGGAGATGCAGCGATTCAGTAATCTCATTCACAGAACGCTCGCCCTGGGCCAGCAGATTCAAAATCTCACGCCGCTGTGGTTCAGCTACTGCGTTGAATACATCCGAAGTTGTTGATAAACGTGCCATACTCATAAGTATATACCGATATAGGAATGCGTCAAGTACAGAATAGCATGCGCGACTCTGTGTCTTGTACACATGCTAATGTCAGTGGCACGAAGCGTGGTAAGGACGGGAAACGCAAAGACTCGAAGGCGCAAAGACGCAAGTTTTATATAGTGTTTATCCGAAGTGGCTCCCCATTCTAACCTCTGTGCCTCTGTGGTAAGAAAACCCGGACACGCTTACCGCATAAGGACTGAAGGACGGGAAACGCCGGGTACCTTCGGGTAACGCAAAGATGCAGAGATGCAAAAACATACATTTTCAGCATCTTTTGAGCATGTGCATTACCAGGCACAAATTCAGGGGAGCGGATGCCAGAGCAGCGACAAAATAATGGCAATCGTTGCCAGCAGCACACCAAATGCGGTGAGTGCGACAGTGACCTCTAGAATTTCGTGCTTTGTTATCAGGTAGGTTGGCAGATTCTGGAAAACATCCTGAAGCTCATTGGCGCTCTCGGCGGAATAGTAGCTGCCACCCGTCATTTCTGCAATCTGCCTGAGGGTTGCTTCATCAATCCCACGCCGGAACCTGCCGCCGAACTGGCCACGATCAAGGTTACTTGCGCCGTTTTCGGTACCAAACCCGATTGTGTAGACCCGCACGCCACGGTCAACGGCCTGTTGCGCCGCTTCAAGCGGATCAGGCCCAGTTGTACTAACGCCATCGGTAAGCAGCACAACAATATCTGGAACATACGCGCCCTTTGGCACCGGGATGATCGTAGATTCCGCAGATGGGTTACTTACACTAGGTGCCACATTCGGGTCGATCTCGCTAATAACATCCAGCGATTTGAGAATACCACTACCAATTGCGGTTCCGCGGCCTGTTGTGAGGCTTTCAATTGCCGTCAATAGCGCTTCCTGATCGGTTGAGGGTGGCTGAACCATTTCCGAAAAACCGGCGAAGGCGACGATTCCAATCTGGGTATTGGATTTTTGGCTCTGAATGAACGATTCAGCAGCGGCCTTTGCGGCTTCTAGTCGGCTAGGTGGAATATCGGCCGCGCGCATACTTCGTGAGACATCCATGGTCAAAATGATAGTTGTCTGATCGGTTGGTACACTAACAATCGCCACTGGCCGGGTAAGTGCCAGCATCAGGCTAGTAAGGCCAAGCAGGAAGAGTGCAAATGGCAGATGGCGGCGCAGGCGCGAGTAGCGCGGCAATGCAGCACGCACTAACGTGAGACTGGAAAAGCGCACGGCAAAGCGCCGCCTTCGCCGTAGCATCCAGATATAGGCCACAATAATGAGCGGCACGAAACCCAAGAGCGCCAAAAACCCTGGCCACAGTACATCCATCAACAACCTCCACGGCTGCTTCGATCAGGGCAAGCGACTGAACCATACAAGCGAACAGACGCCCCCAGCCAGTAATACCAAGACACCCGCCGCAGCAAACAGTGCTGTGACCTCCATCTTTTCTGGTTTCACAATAAACTGCGCATCCATATCTGTATAAATCAACTCAATATGCTGTTGGTTAGCAGGGCTATAATAGGCTCCTGAAGTTCTGTCTGCCATTGCCTGCAGGAGTGGCTCATCGAGCGCAGTATGCACAGTAAAACCATTGACACGCAGCGAGGTTCCCTTTGGGCTTCCTATCCCCACAGTATAGATCCGTATTCCTCGATCAATTGCGGCCTGTGCTGCTTCGAGTGGTTCGGGAGGTGAGTTATTTTCGCCGTCACTGAGGAGCACAATCACTGCTGATGTATATGTCCCCTGTGGCACTGGCGTTGGTGAAGGCAGTGCTGTTGGGGTCAGGTTGGTATACATGCGTGGCGCTTGGCTCGCATCTGCACTAATCACCTTGAGTGCGGCCAGTACCGCCTGCCCAAGCGATGTGCCACGCTGCGGTGTAAGCCGGTTGATCGCCGCCAGCAGGGCATCTTTGTCGTTGGTTGGCGCTTGGACAGCAAAGCCACTCTCACTGAACGCCACCACACCAATCTGGGTATTGCGCGGTTGATTCTGGATAATATCGCGTGCGACAGATTTGGCTGCCTCCATACGTGTTGGCTGAACATCATCGGCAGCCATACTTCCAGAAACATCAAATGTCAGTAGAATAGTTCGCTCTTGCCGTGGCAGACTCACTATGGCTTGTGGCCGTGCTAATCCAACCAGGAGAATCGTCAGACCAATCAAGAATAATGTAATCGGAATATGGCGGCGGATGCCCAACTGTCGACCAGCGGTTGCCTGAACAAACCCTAGGCTGCCAAAAGTGGCCACAACGCGCCGACGTTTCCGCATCAGCACTATGTAGAGCACAATCCCCGCCGGGACGAGGGTAAGCAATATCAATAGTGCTGGCCAGATAAATGCCATATCAATACCATTCTGAATAATCGCCGCTTATTGTCAGGGTGGGTTGCTCAACGCTAATCACATTTTCCGTTGGCGCCGCAATGCTGCAAACCGTACAATCGCACGTACAATATCTTCTTCAGTCGATAGCGATAGTAGATCGACTTTGGCGCGCCTCAGTGTGGCACTAAGGGTTGCTTCACGCTGTTGTGCAGCTTCTTTGAAACGCTGGCGGAACAGTTTGTCGTTTGTATCGACATACAACTGTTCACCGGTTTCGGCATCCTCCATAATGATTGCACCAAGATTCGGCAGTTCCATTTCGCGCGGATCGGAGACACGAACCGCAAGCACTTCATGGCGCTGGCTCAGTAAGCCCAATGGCCGCTCCCAACCCGGCGCGCTGATGAAATCCGATACAATAAAGATCAAGGAGCGTTGCTTGATTGAGTTCAGCCCTGTTATTAGCAGCGGTGCCAGATCGGTCAGGGCTGCTTTTGGCAATGCTGGCTGCTTAACAAGATCATTGATGAGGCGTAAGATTTGTGGTCGCCCGCCGCGAGCAGGTATCGTACGTTCAACCCGGTTGCTATAGAAGACCGCTCCGACGCGGTTGCCATGGCGCGTTAGCAGGCGTGCTATGGTTGCTACAAGATCAATCAGCACACTGCGCTTCGGATTCTGGAGTGCACCAAAATCCATTGAAGAACTGATATCGAGCAGAAACCAGGCGGTGATTTCACGATCTTCGACATACTGGCGAATATAGGGCGTGTCCATGCGCGCAGTCACATTCCAATCGATATAGCGAATATCGTCGCCTGGCTGGTATTCACGCAGATCAGCAAAATCCAGCCCATAGCCATAGAACAGGCTCCGATAATCGCCCTGTAACAGGCCATCCAGCCGACGAATCACATGCCAATCGAGGCGATGGAGGATTCGCTCAGGCACCCCTGCGGATGTTGGAATACTCATGAAGCGGAACCTTTGGCAGTGGAATACGGTTAAGGATCTTTTGCAGCAGTGCATCGCTGCTCACATTATCGGAAAGCGCCTCATACGAGAGCACAATGCGATGGCGCAATACATCCAGCGCAATATCGAGCACATCCTGTGGCAGCGCATAGGCACGGCCGCGGACAAACGCTAACGCACGGCCAGCCAGGATCAAATTGATCGATGCCCGCGGACTCGCGCCGAACGTCACATACTGCTCAAGTTCTTTCAAGCCATACTCAGAAGGCTTACGTGTTGCGGTTACAAGCTGAACCGCATACTCAATCAGCGCCGGATCCACATAGACTCGATCCGATTCCTGCTGTAAGCTCAGTAATTGCTCGGTTGTCAGCACCGATTG
>JANLSE010000275.1:0-6674 GCA_031362265.1 Roseiflexaceae bacterium | reverse complement strand
CTTTATGGATCAGATCTTGGAGCTGGGCGCGTTCGTCGTCCGTCAAGGTGACGTGGTAGATTTTGCGCATGATATCCTCCCGGCATACGTCGCTAGACTGGGAGAAAGTATACTTCAGAATCACCATGGTTGCCTACTAGTAGTCCGGCGACGATTGCCAATGTTGGGCTCACCCCTTGCGCGAGTGCCAGTGCAATGCCAGCCGGGAAAGCTGCGAGTGCGAATGCCAACCACATGGCGGTACGCCCATCTGGTAGGCCGCCATGCGCGACGCCCTGATCATCAACCTGCATGCGCTGCTTAATCAGCCCTGGTGCGGATGCCTGGACAACCCCATACCCAATAACCCAGAGCGCCAGGAACCCACCAACCTGCCAGAAGGTCCACCCCAGGATGCCCGAGAGAAACACTGGTAGACCGACCACAAACCAGACATCGCGAGAAGCGAACAGGAACACCCGCGCTGCCGCAAGTATGTTCACCGAACGGTTCTGCGAGAACATCTGCCGGAATTTGGCCTTCCTATTCGCCGTCCCAAGGCCGCCGCGCATGAGGACCGCCGTCGTTATCAGAACGGTGAGTACCAATCCGGCAAACACAAATAGGGCCGAGCGAAATCCAATTGTGTAGAGCAGTAGTCCACCCACGAAGAAGCCAACCCCTTTAAGCGCATTCTTTGAGCCAGTGAGAATTGCAACCCATTTGAAGAGAGTCGATTGGGCATCCTCGGCGACGACCAGCTTGATCGCGCTCTTACTACTCATCTTGGTGAGGTCTTTAGCGATCCCGGAGAGGGCTTGGGCTCCCATTATATACGGCACCGTTAGCCATGCCGAGGCCGGTAGGGCCAGCATGAAGAGTGCGATGACCTGGATGCTGAGGCCTGCAAAGAGGGTCGCCTTGAGACCCAAGCGCGCCGCGAGATAGCCGCCAAACAGGTTCGTCACGACGCCGAAGATTTCGTAGAACAGAAACAGCATGGCCACCTGGAATGCGGAGTAGCCAAGCTGGTTGAAGTAGAGCAGCACCAGCATTCGTACTGCACCATCAGTGAGCGTGTCCGTCCAATAGGCTGCTGTGACGAGGATATAGTTGCGCAGACCGCCGGATGGTGTGGCCGGAGAGAGCGCCTGTACAGTTGCCATGGTCAGCTCCTTCCACCCAAGCTCAGCGCCACCTTGCGTGCCAGCTCAGCATAGCGGTTGGCATAGCCCCACTCGTTGTCATACCAGGCCAGGATTTTGACCTGGGTGCCATTCGTAACCATAGTCGAGGGTGCGTCCACAATCGCCGAACGTGGATCGTCCTTGAAGTCAACTGACACCAGTGGGCGTTCCTCAACCCCAGGATCCCCGCCAGTGGCCCGTCGGCGGCAGTCTTCAGCAGCGCATTGACCTCCGCGATCGTCGTCGGTCGCACAACCTCAAAGACGCAATCGGTCAGGCTGGCGTTGAGCAGCGGCACGCGCACTGCCATACCATCTAGTTTACCCAGCAGCTCTGGGAAGATCAGCCCGATCGCTGTGGCCGAGCCGGTCGTGGTCGGGATGAGCGAGAGACTTGATGCACGAGCGCGCCGCAGGTCTTTGTGCGGTGTGTCAAGAATGCTCTGCGTATTGGTCATGTCGTGGATTGTTGTGATCATCCCATGGCGAATGCCAATCCCCTCGTGGATGACCTTGACGACCGGCGCGAGACAGTTCGTGGTACACGAGGCAGCGGTGAGCAGGTGGTGTCGCTCGGGATCGTAGAGCTGATCATTCACACCCATCACCACGTTCAGCGCGCCGCTTTTGATCGGCGCAGCGACAATCACCTTCTGCACGCCAGTGTCATAGAATGCCTGGAGCTGCTCAGAGGTGCGGAACTTGCCGGTTGCCTCCAAGACAATATCCACACTAGCCTCACGCCATGGGACAGCACCGGGCTCTTTGAGGCTGCTATAGCCGATTGACACATCATCCACCACGAGCGCGTTCGTTTCACTGCGGATATCGTGGCGCCAACGTCCGTGGACTGAGTCGAACTCCAGCAGATGGGCCGCGACCTCCGATGAACCGCCGATCTCGTTGATATGGGCAATTTCCATCTCAGGCCAGCCCCATGCCGCCCGTACGGCGAGGCGACCAATCCGCCCAAAGCCGTTGATACCGATTCGGACACTCATACTGTGATCCCTCTTATACCCATCTGCACCTACCATGGTCTCGGAATGCCCGATCACGTCAGCAAAGCCTCTGTGTGTAAGAGCGGGCGATCTACGAACGATTTAGCACTGTCGACTGCATCAACTCGGGCACACTCCTGAGGAGCCCCTGTACCCGATCCCGAATCTGCTCCTGCGCCGTGCGAAACGCGGCAATCCGAATCGGCTCCTCGCCAGCTACCCGCGCCGGATCGGCAATGCTCCAGTGGAGAAACGGCACACGTTGCAACTCTGTAGGGCAATGCTCGCGCGCCACATCACAGACGGTCACAACGACATCGGGGATGGCCTCAAGACTCTCCAACCCTTTAGATCGCTGATAACCAATATCGATACCTGCTTCGGCCATCACCTGAACCGCCAGCGGATGGAGCGTCGTCGGCGTGACCCCGGCGCTCCGAGCGATGATGACACCGCCGCTGAGATGCCGCAGCCAACCTTCAGCCATCTGCGATCGGGCACTATTGTGCGTGCAGAGAAAGACGACGGTTGTTGCCGAAAGCGGTGCTGAAGTGATGGTTGGCAGTGGCAGTGCCGCGCCAATCTGCTGATAGGCATCTTGCAGTGCTGGAAAATCGAGGCCGTAGTACAACACCCGCGCATCGGCATCACTGCGATGCATTTGTACGAGCCCGGCTTGCCGGAGCAAGCCCAGATGATAGGACACCAGATTGTTTGGGAGCTGACACGCCTGGGCCAGTTCACCCGCCTGACGATCACTATGGCGCAGGGCACGGATCAGACGCCAGCGCGTGTCATCCGCCAGCAGCTTGAGCGCTTCTAACGCCGCGGTATGCAGGTCAGAAGGATCAGAGTTGGACATCGGCATCTCATTCTATCAGTTGAATTTGAATAATCACTCCATTCATTCTAGGCAATTTGTGGTGATATGTCAATACAGTGATTGAAAAGTCGCTAATGGGCTGATAGTATTACATCCATAATTGTTTCAATCTAGACTGTATTACTTTGATGTGGGTTGCGATGCTGAGCTCTCCTTGGCACTCAAAGAATTCGATCTCCTCGCCTGCCTCCTGCAAAATCGTAGCGTGACGCTCTCGCGCCAGACCCTATTTGAGCAGGTATGGGGCAATAACTGTAAGAGCAACGCGCGAACAGTAGATGTGCATATTCGTTGGTTACGCGAGAAGATTGAGCAGGATTCGGCGCATCCCCGCTATATCCACACCGCACGCGGCCGTGGGTATCGCTTTACGGAGGGTACCAACGAACACCAAGCGCGCCATACTGCCGAGGCTGCGCGTTGAGAGATGACGTATTCAGCCAAAGACAGCATACTGTAACGGAAATTTCAGGCGTCTGCAGAAATTCCACATCAGATTGCGGAGTTTTGTATTGAAGTTTGAGGCCGGTGCAAAAATGGAAGAATCCAGAGATGACGTCATGCCGCTGAGTTTCTACACGCTGCTGGCACTCGTGCAAGAGTTCCTGCCGCACATGCTCGCGCAGGGCGACGGCGCCTGGAGGAGCGCACGATTACGGTCAGCCGCATGCTGCGCGGCTACGTGGATTGGCCGTATCTCGACCCGGTCTTTCGGCTCGAACGGGTCGTGACGGAGGTCGGCAAACGCATGGTCGAGGTGCGCTACGGCATCACGAGTCTCCCGCCGAAGGTTGCCAACGCCGCCCGCGTGATGGCAATTGCCCGAACCGAATGGGGGATCGAGAACGGGTTGCATTATCGGCACGATGTGAGTCTTGCGGAAGATGCCTGCCAGCTGCGGCGTGGGCATAGACTACAGGTGCTCGCCGCACTCAATAACGCGGTAATTGGGATCGTGCTGACCACCGGCCAGCGCAATCTTGCGGCGGCCCAACGCGCCTTTAGCTACGCCGTTGATCATATCCTGGCGCGCTCTTTAGGGAGTGTTGAACCTGTCAAGTGACTTTGCACATGCCCTATAAGCTCTACTGTCAAGATGGCGCATTTGCCCAGATTGCGGTAGGATAGAGCATTCACGCAGATAGGGAGCCTTACCCATGCCGATAGATTCTGGCCTCGTTGCCGATCTTGCTACTCGTATTCGCGGCAATATTTCCCGCGTAGTGGTTGGTGCAGAATCGGTGATCGACCTCTTGCTGGTCACACTACTCTGCGAAGGGCATGTTCTATTAGAAGATGTACCTGGCACCGGCAAAACAACCCTCGCACGGGCATTAGCGCTTTCGATTGATTGCCCGTTTCGCCGCATCCAGTTCACCCCAGATCTGCTACCCACCGATGTGACTGGTCTCTCTTTTTTCAATCAGAAGCTGGCCGAGTTTCAGTTTCGCCCTGGGCCAATCTTTACGGGAATCTTGCTCGCCGATGAAATTAACCGCGCTACACCACGTACACAAAGCGCGCTCTTAGAGGCCATGCAAGAACGGACGGTCACGCTGGATGGTGAAACACGCCTACTTCCACGCCCGTTTATTGTCCTAGCGACTCAAAATCCGGTTGAGCTGGAAGGCACCTTCCCACTCCCCGAGGCACAATTAGATCGCTTTCTGGTGCGTACCGGGCTTGGCTACCCACCAGCCGATGAAGAAGTTGCTATTCTTACACGCTTTATTGAAGCGGAGCCGCTCGCAACCTTACAATCAGTGGCTGATAGTGAGGCGATCCTTGCAGCGCAACAATCTGTACGTAAGGTGGTTGTCTCCAGCGTGGTGCAACGCTATATTGTCGATCTGATCCGCGCAACACGAACGGCCGAAGATATTCAGTTGGGCGCATCTCCGCGGGCAGCACTTGCACTTCAACGTGCAGCTCAGGGTATGGCAGCCCTGCGTGGCGCAGCATTCGTCACCCCCGATATTATCAAAGGGCTAGCCGCGCCGGTGCTTGCCCATCGTCTCGTCTTGCACCCAGAAGCACGCTTGCGTGGACGAACTGCCGATGATGCCGTGCGGCGAATCGTCGACCATGTGGCAGTGCCAGTGGAATAATACCAAGCTGCGTCAAACATATATTTTCACCGCAGAGAACGCGAGAGCGCAAGAGCGCAAGAACGCAAGAACGCAAAGGCGCAAAGGAACAATTAACCTCTGTGTCTCTGTGCCTCTGTGGTGAAAATCGGAAACGCAAGAACGCAGAAACGCCGGTGGTCTAGCAGCAAAGCCACCAAATCACCAACATCTGTATCAAACAGGTAGAGGCTTTCAGAAATCAGGGCACTTTAGGCGTGCAAGGCGTTACACGATTCGAATGGCACATACCAGCATATGGTGCAGTTCGCCAATTGGGGTTGTATTGCCAGCAACCGCCCAACTCGCCAGGATGGCCGTTGATGGGAGTGTGTGGCCAGCTGTGCTACCCTTCAGATTTGTGCCAAGGAATCCAAGCAATTGGCGCCATGCATCCTGGGCTGCACCAGGGCGCTTAATGGCTTCGGCATCACTCACAAAGGCATGTGGCTGTTCGGGGTAGATCGTCACCGTATTCACGACCCCAGCCTGCTGGAGGCCATGCTCAAGTGCCTGCACCTGGCTCACTGGGATCGATGCATCAGCACCACCAAACACGCCCAGTACGGGTGCCTTCAGGACAGCCAATTCGGCTGGATCGGTTGTCGCCATACCATAGAAGACCCCCGTTGCGGCAATGCCATTTGGGTTATGTAGACTATAGCGCAGCGCCGACCGGCCACCAAAGCAGAACCCAATCACACCGATTTTGCCAGGTAACACATCGGGTTGTTGTGTAAGCCATGTATGGACAGCATCGAGATCTGTATTGATTTGCTCATCAGAAGTAGAACTGACCTGGTAGATTGCACGTGGGATCCAGCTTGTGCTACTCCCACGGAATATATCTGGTGCAACAACGATATAGCCTTCCTGCGCTAGTGCCTTGGCCATCCCTACAATCGCAGGGTTGAGGCCCCACCATTCATGCACCATGATCACCACAGGATGTGGCCCAGGGGTTAATGGACGTGCAACATATGCTTGTATATCTGGCCCGGCCGCATTAGCGATTTGCACATTCGCGATCGCAGCAATCCGCCCGGCCCCAAACATGCCATCGATTGGCACAGATAGTGCTAACGCTAGGATCAGCACACCAATAATTCCTGCGATCCAGCCGATTATTTTGAGGATGCGTTTCATGGTTCCTCTGTATGCTTCAATTTCGTCGGTTACCTGATTCCAATGCCGCTTAGCCGTTCGCCTGCCAGCCGAATTGTTTCCAGGCGCTTGGCAAAACAGAAGCGCACAAGTGGCGGAGCAGTCGCAGGCTCCAGATAGAACGCCGAGATCGGGATGGCCGCAACGCCACGCTCACGTACTAAGTTCAAGCAAAACTCACGTGTGTTGGTCTGCCCAATGGCGCTAATATCACACGAGATGAAATAGCTACCCTCGGCGACAAACTGCGGTAGCTGGGCGGCATCCAGCACTTCAATCAGTAGGGCACGCCGCTCTTCATATTCATGGAGCAATTGCTCATAATAGCCATTTGT
>JANLSE010000155.1:0-3426 GCA_031362265.1 Roseiflexaceae bacterium | reverse complement strand
CATAACTGGAGCTTTAACGAGCTTTTGTTCACTTCAAACGATCAACAGCTTCTGGTAATGGGTAACCATTCGTTCCGCATTATCGACACGAGTACGTGGCAAACGCTCTATCAATCCGCTATTGGATCGACGCATATGTCTCTGGCCGCTGATGAGCGAACGGTAGCATTTTCGCGAGAAGATAAAGTAGTATGGTTACCTCTCAGCAATCTCCAAGCCATTCCTAGTCCACCGCTAGAACGAAGGAGTCCCTTCCCAGAAATTGCTGGGGTAGGGCTCAGTCCTGATGGAAAGTATTTAGCAATTGTCGAAAACATACGGATGACCACATCGATGTGGGACCCGCAATTGTTTGGCCCACTGTTTGGCCCACGGCAGCAGCCTACCGTGCAAATGGCGTTGATGCGGCTTTCCGATGGTGCGATCGTCCAGTGGTTTCGTGGCCAACCTGGTGGTATGTCAGACCCAATCTTTACCGCTGATGGGCAGACAATTATCACCTCTGGCCCTGGTACCGGCATCAACTACTGGCGGGTTGCCCCACGTGAATGGTGGCAGCAGGTATTGCGGGCGCTACCCCTGTTGCTCGCATGTGTGCTGGTACTACGCCAATTCTGGCGTATTGCGCTCCGCATCCGGAACGCATAAACCTTGAGACAAACTGGGCTGGAGCCACAAATGCATTTGCCATCCAGAATAATGCACTGCAAACAACAATGAGTAGTGCCAGCACCGATACATTGCTCTGGGGTAACAGCTTCGGTTCGAACCAGGAGGTATACACCAAACTCAGCGGAATTACGGCAAGCGTAACCGAGATCGACTTGATCCTTAAGGAAGCCAATCGTGGTGATGGTGAGAATCTGCTGGAAGTCTGGTATCAACCGCAGCGTGGCACCGTACAAGTCTGGACAGTGCATAATTGGGGAACGTGGATCCAGCATGGAGCCGACATTCCGGTGAGCTTTCAAACTGGTGATCAGTTTGGTGCACGTGCCAAAGCGGATGGCACCGTTGAGGTATATAAGAATGGTTCACTGGTGGGAAGTGTAACGGTTTCAGCAACTTGGCCTTCACGCGGATCAGGCGGACGGGTTGGTGTCTGGCTCGTGGATGCACCAACAACCACCTTTGACGATTTTGGTGGCGGGACACTACCATAAGAATCAAGCATACCCGGTGCAGTTTACTGCGCCGGGTATGGGTTTTGTGGCACCGCTTACAGAAAGGACACCACCATGACACCACCTGCCACCTCACGAATACGCCGCCCATGGTTGGGATGTTTGCTTCAACTGGTCTTGTCGTTGGCGCTGAGCATCTGCATCTTCTGGATCCTCTGGCCTGCGGATGCAAATGTACGTTGGGAACCGGCGAATGCAGATGGATCGCTGAAGCAAACTGTGAATGGGAGTAATACTCATTATTCGGGTGCTTCTATCATACAGGATGGGATAATTGTCATACACACAATGACCGATATTCGGTTCTATAATGCCAGGGATCTCACGCTCATTCAACAGATATCAATCCCTGCAGGAAAGGTCTTCTTCAGTCCAGATCGGAGCATGTTCGCCGCTGGATATCAAAGTTCATCAGGAATACAATCGGTGCATATCCATCGCGCTGTTGACGGTGTATCACTTCATGAACTCGATAACCCACCTGATGAAACCTTAACGAAAATTGCTTGGACGGCGGATGGTCGGATGTTAACAATTTGTTCAAGCAATTTAACCACAAACAGATGTCGCTATTGGAATAGCACGACAGGTACACGCATAGAGTCACCCTTTCCACAGCCAACAAATCTTGTGGATATCGCATACTCACCAGATGGGCAATTCGTGTATCTTTCGACTCCCGATACACTCATTGCATTGCACATGAATGATGGGCAGGAGGTGTTTCGTCGCCCACTCACATGGAGCAAACTCACCGTCAGCCCTGATAGTTCGCTGATCTTAGCTTATGAGGCTGGCAACATTCGCGCCTTTCGCGCCTCTGATGGTACCCTTGCATGGGAGCTTGGTACAGATGACTCCGATCGGGATCGCTCGCTCAGATTCGCGAAAGTAAGTGCAGTAGCGATCAGCCCCAACAATCAATATGGTGTCGTTGGTGAAACGACAACAACTGGAATATTGGGCGGGGTTGAGAACGGCGAGATTGCCTTGATTCGCATTGCTGATGGAACCATCATGCGCCGCTATCAAGGGCAGACAAGAGGAGTTGGGTCGATGGCATTCACTCCCGATAGTAAGACTTTCCTTTCCAGCAATGGTAAAGAAATCGCCCGTTGGGATGTCGTACCATTGCCACCTTGGCTGATCTGGTTGCCCACAACGGGATTAGGGCTGCTGTTCATCTACGGGATGTGGCAACTCGTGAGTTGGGGGCGCACGAGGTGAAAGAAGCTGATGAACGACAACAACCAGGTGACGCCATCAAGTTTCACGCCAGTAGGATCCGCTAAAGCGTTGGCCACCTATAGTGGTGGCAATGGCAATACGCATGTCGCTGGCGACCGTTACGAAACCTTTGATGGGCGCTTTATCACGCTTGGGTTTGGCTTTGAAGCAATCTCGACCGCAGCCCAACGTACGGCTGTTATGTCACGACTGCTGAGTTGGCTGGAGAATGGCGGGACACCGTAGACTCCAGCCGCATTCCCGGTCGCAGCCAATCCTCCTACTGCGCTCCAAATGCATGCTATGATGCCAGATCGTCATCATTATTTTGTATCAATTCAATCAAGCACAAGGCCTATATAATGGTTTCCCTCATATCAGAACCAACCAGCGAGATCAGCGCTTCTGTTGCTCAGCGTACCCGTGTGCCTGTTCGTTGTCGGCAACGGTTGGTAAGTCTGTTGCTCAGTGTGGTTGGGCTAATTGGTCTCTGGTATTGGGGGTATTGTTGGGGATGGTGGTTACGAGATAACACCTTTACCCAGGCCATTTTCCAATGCTCCTGCCCGTCGGTGAGTGAGTCTGTACATTATGCGCCATTTGAGTTGGTGGTATCGGCTTGTACGGCGCGAGATGGCATTGACTTGTCTCCAAGCGGTACGGTATTATTGGTTGAAGTACTCAGCAATAATGAATCTCAGTATCTCCTCAATAATCCAGGGCGGAGCGGATGATGACCGCAGGCAGCCCGAGTTCGGGTATACTACCTCGTACATGGACACGCGCCTCGGAGTACCCAGATGTTGGACGACCTCGATCTGAGTAGTATCACCGACGAACGGATGCACACCCTGGTGGTGCGTTTGCTCAACATCATTGCCGATCTGTCGGCTGACCTGCGTGCTGCCCAGGCCGAAATCCAGCGCTTGCGGGATGAGGTCAACCGACTGAAGGGCGAGCAAGGCAAGCCCGACATCAAACCACCGACCCCACCCACCGACTATTCCTCTGAACC
>JANLSE010000148.1:0-26072 GCA_031362265.1 Roseiflexaceae bacterium | reverse complement strand
CAAGCCATCCCGTAAGAAAGCCACATCATAGCACCACTGGAGCGGTGGAACGTTGGAACGTTGGAGCATTGGAGCATTGGAGCATTGGAGCATTGAAGCGGTTCTCTTGTTCTCTTGTTCTCTTGTTCTCTTGTTCTCTTGTTCTCTTGTTCTCTTGTTCTCTTGTTCTCTTGTTCTTGGTTCTGTGGCTCTCCTGGTTCTTGATTCCGTTGTTCTACACGAGCGAGTAATATATGCTCCAAGACGCAATCGATCACTATCACAGTTTACTAGACACTGACATGGCGCGTGCGACATGGGATGCGCTGACACATGGCATGCACGAGCGTAACCTGTACTTTGGCGAGCGTCCATTGGCCTCGGTGTTGCGCCCACGCCTGATCACCCCTGATCAGTATGCGTTGCTGCAATCCGGTTGCGCATTGGTGGGCACAGCATGCCGCACCCTCGCTGAGGCCGTGTTCACACAACCAAGCCTGCGTGCCGATCTGATGCTTACCCCTGGCGAAGAAGCCTTAATCGCCATGCACCCTGGCTATGCCGAACCAAGCGCCCATTCGCGTATGGATACATTCCTGACGGTGGATGGTAGCTCGCTCCAGTTTGTTGAATATAATGGCGAAAGCCCGGCTGCGATCGCCTACGAGGACCAGTTGTCTGAGGTGTTCCTGGCAACCCCCGCGCTGCAGGAGTTCTCCAAGCGCTACAAAGTGAACATGCTGCCAGCACGTCAGCATCTACTCGATACATTGCTTGTTTCGTGGCGTGAGTTTGGTGGTAGTGGCGACCCAGTGATTGCAATTTTGGATTGGCGTGGGCTACCAACCCATTCAGAGTTTCTTCTGTTTCAAAGCTACTTCCGTGATCATGGCCTGACGGCAATCATTTGCTCGCCAGATGACCTCAGCTTCGATGGGAAGCAGTTGCTGGCCCGCTTAGAGGATGGCACGCTTACAGTGATCGATCTGATTTACAAGCGTGTGCTCACATCCGAATTACTGATGCATTATGGCGATACAGCGCTGGAACACCCACTGATGAAAGCCTATGCAGCTGGCAAGATCTGCATGGTCAATTCATTCCGCGCAAAATTGCTGCATAAGAAATCGATCTTTGCGCTCCTCACCGATCAGAGCAACCAACATTTCTTTACACCAGAACAGCGCGCTGCAATCGCCGCACATGTGCCATGGACACGGATTGTTCGTGCGGGCGAATCCAATTATCAAGGTGAGCAGATCGATCTGATCAACTTTGCACGACGTAATCAAGATCGGCTATTACTTAAACCAAATGATGAATATGGCGGCAAAGGTATCATCATTGGCTGGGAAACGGATGCGGATGCCTGGGATGCCGCCCTTCAGGAGGCAACCCAAACTCCATTTGTCATTCAGGAGCGCGTGGTGATTGCGTATGAGGATTACCCCGCAATTGTGGACGGGAAATTGCATATCGGGCAACGCCTCGTAGATAGCGACCCATTCATGTTTGGCAATGAGGTCAAGGGCTGCCTTTCACGTCTCTCGACGGTGACACTATTGAATGTCACAGCGGGCGGTGGATCGACCATACCAGTACTGGTGATTGAACCTAAGGAGTGATCTATGGTAAGTACGAATCCACTGTCGCCCAGCTTCCCATTTACGATTGGCATCGAGGAAGAGTACCAGGTCGTTGACCCTGAGACGCGTGAGTTGCGCTCGTACATTACCCAGATCCTGGAGAAGGGCCAGACGATCCTGCGCGAACAGATCAAGCCCGAGATGCACCAGAGTATTATTGAGGTGGGAACGCACCCCTGCCGGAATGTTACCGAGGCGCGCGCAGAGGTTCTGCGGCTACGCGGGACGATCTCGGCGCTGGCGAATATCCACGGCCTGAAGATTGTTGCAGCTGGTACACACCCGATCTCGAGTTGGATGAACCAGGAAATCACGCCATTCGACCGCTATAAAGGAGTGGTTGAAGAGATGCAACAACTCGCGCTGCAACTCCTCATCTTTGGGATGCATGTGCATGTTGGTATGCCGAACGATGATGTCGCGATCGAAATGATGAATGTAGCCCGCTACCTGCTACCACACTTGCTGGCACTTTCTAGCTCTTCGCCGTTCTGGATGGGGCGTAATACTGGCTTCAAATCGTATCGTGCGTCCATTTTCTCGAACTTCCCACGCACTGGCATCCCACCAACATTCCATTCGGCGAGCGAATATCATAACTACATCAACTTCCTGATCAACACCAAGTGTATCGATAACGCCAAGAAGATCTGGTGGGATCTGCGCCCACACCCAATCTTTGGTACACTCGAATTCCGCGCCTGCGATATCGCTACCAAGGTTGATGAGTGCATGGCCCTGGCGGCAACAATGCAGGCAATTGTTGTCAAGTTCTATCGTATGTTCGAGGAGAATACGACCTTCCGCGTGTATCGGCGTGCCTTTATTAATGAGAATAAATGGCGGGCACAGCGTTATGGGCTAGAGGGCAAAATGCTTGATCTTGGCAAGCGCGAAGAGGTTGAGGCCAAGGCGCTTGTTCACGAGATTGTGGCGCTTGTCGATGATGTGGTGGATGAGCTTGGTAGCCGCAAAGATGTTGAGTATCTACTGACGATGGCCGATCGGGGCAGTAGTGCCGATCGCCAGCTTAAGGTGTTTGCCGAGACCAATGATCTCAAGGCGGTTGTGGATCACCTGATCTTTGAGACGATGGATGGTGTGCCGATTGTGATGTTGGAGTAGTTGCACTTATCCCAGCACCACATCCCATGTCTCGCCAAGTGAACGTAGGCCAAGATGTTCGGCAAGTTGGCATGAGGCGGTATTGGTACGGCTAGCTACATAGAACGCTCGCCGATTGCGTGTGCGGATATCGCCGATCACCGCAGCAACGACAGCTGAACCAACGCCTCGCCGCCGTACGCGCCCACTGGTATAAACTGCCGCAACTTCATCACTATCGTCGATCGGGTAGGCCGCTAATGCATGGCCAACAAGGCGATGTTGCTCAATTGCACCATAGATGCGCCAACTCAGCCGAAGCCAGCCATTCAGTGCGGTACTGCTGAGGTTACATGGCGTTAGATCCAGGTCACGCGCGTCGCGCTCACTAAGGCGGCGAATATCAATCGCCGCAGAATTGCTCGCAGCTGAGGAAACCAGCGCGCGGGTGAGATCAATCGGTACGCCCGTCTCTAATGTTTCGGCGCCATAATAGGCAAGGCCGCGTATTTGGCTCCGCCGCGTCCGCACTAACTGTTCGATACGTACCACCACCAAATCATCGGCAGCAGCAATCACACAGCGTTGCGGGCGGCCACGCCAAGCAATCAACGCACTCACACATTCAGGACTATCCGCCGCAATCATGAGCGTCGCGCGTGGATCAGGCAATGCGCCAGCCTCTTCCACCAGCAGCGCCAACGCCATTGGCCCATCCTCGCCTGGCACAGCCATGATTGCCTTGACCGAATCGTAATTCAATGCTCCGAGATGCATAAGGTGCCGATCACGATCACGTAAGAGATAGATCTCGGCTGCATCCGCGCTTATTTCGATCAGGGCAGGAAATTTCATACCTAACCACAATACTATAAACCTCTGAACAAGGTGACAAGACAGCGCATAGCGCACAACGCATAGCGCATAACGCAAAACAGCTAAATGCCACTCTTGCGCTCTTGCGCTCTTGCACTCTTGCGCTCTTGCGCTCTTGCGCCCTGTACTCTTACCACGACATCCAAAACGCTGGGCCGCTGGCAATTGGCGGTTTGGCAGCTTCACCAGTTCGATGGAACCCTTGCAGTTCCAGAAAGCTGATACCCTCTTCATTTTCCGCAGCGATCGCGCAGAGCGTCTCAACACCTTGATCGGGAATGAGCCAGGATTCGATCAAGGCCATACAATCTTGGCCATACCCCTGGCGTTGAAACCCACCCCAGATTAATAACCAAACAGCGGCTGCATCTAGTCGTGGAGTGCCGATCTGAATATCGGCTGCCCCAATCAGCAGGCCAGTAACAATATGATATACGCCAAACAGATGGCGGCTTGGATCGGCCTGGGATGCCTGCCATTGGCCGCGCACCTGCTCAAGCGTGAGGCGCGCTGTTGGGATACCAAGCGCGTCAAAATACAGCGGCGTACCTTGGTATACCTTCAGTAGTGTTGGCAGATCGGCCTCAGGAATCGGGCGTAGCTCAAGATTCTCACCGGTCAGTATCGTCATGTATTCCTCAGTGTTTGTGTTGGATGATACCTGGCATTGTACCGCAGAAACGAGGCAACAAGATGCGCAGTGAGCAGAATCATTGTGCGTTGTGCGCTCAAACGCTTTGCGCTTAGCTATAGATCAGCCGCCCAATCGCTGTAGGAGGGGTGCCGCCCATGGCCCAAGCCGCTGGATGTTGCGAATACGCTTGGCGGTTTTGCCTGGATAGATATGTGGCTTACCAGCTTGTACTCCACTGATTAGTTCAGCGATCACCTGTGCAGGATCCTCAATCTGTGAATCGGGAAGCACTGAGCGAGCACTCGATCCAAAGTGCTCTGATTCAAGGATTGGCGTTCGTGCGAAATAGGGATAGACCGTTGAGACAAGCACACCATGTGGTTTCAGTTCATTCGCAAGAGCTTCACCAAACCCACGTAAACCAAACTTCGATGTTGAATAGCTCACCAAACCTGGCGTACCAACCAACCCAGCACACGAAGCAATATTAACGATCTGGCCGCTATGGCGAGCGATCATATCGGGGATGAAGCGTGCAGTAATTCGCATGGGCGCAAGCAAATTTACCTGCATAAGGCGTTCCCAGATCGCCTGTGGAACATCAACAAATGCACCACTATGAGCAAGACCCGCATTATTGATCAGAACATCAATTGGCGGTGCGCTCGCCACGACCTGGCGATACAGTAACTCACACCCTGTATCGCTTACAAGATCGGCGGCAAAGGCAGCCAACACCCTACCACGCATCTCTGGCCCGGCGATGCCTGCAATCGTCTCGGCCATTGCGGCATGTAACACATGCTCATCGCGGTCGCTCAGCACCAAAAGGCTGCCAATCTTCAACAACTGGCGAGTTAACTCGCGCCCAAATCCGCCTGCCGCACCAGTGACCAACACCACTTTGCCTTCGAGTGATAGCATAGCACCTCACCTCTATCTCAAAATCAATGCTCCTACTATACCATAGCGTTTGTGATGCAAAGTATGAGAGGAATATCTCAAGCGTTTAATCTAGTTCGTGAATATTATCAGCCAGGCGATCATTGGGCAACTTTAGCGGCGTATAATGTAACCGCAACGATTCAGGTACTGTAGCCAGCATTCGGCAGATCGAATGGAGCGACAATATGGCAGCATTGGCACAGCAACTCACGATCCGCGTGACCTGCAGCGATCTCCCACCACTGGAGCACGCGGGGCAACCTACGGATCTTGGCCTGCAGAACAAACAGCAGCAACTGGAGCCTGGAATCGTGGTAGAAAAGAGCCTTCAGTTCACGTTCCAAATAACACTGCAGTCGGCAAATCCGGATTCTGAGTTCGATTTTTCCGGCGCTTATGTTCATGGGCCACGTGCTGGGCGCTTTGTGTATATTGGCTATCGCCCACAGGGGAGCGAAACCTGGATCGGACGCTGGAAGATCCCGCTGTATGAGATTCCGGCTGCTCAGATCATGGCGGCGATTGAGCGGCCGGGAAGCATACTTAGTGCGCAGGTTTCGCTGAAGCGTACTGGTACGACCCGACCAGTTGGTGATGGGTGGCAGGTTTAGGTGCTTTGCATGCCAAGCCTTGATAACGCCGCCGTTTGCTGAGGCAGGCCAGGCTGGTAGCATCCTTACCGTAATTGGTGCAGATTTCGACCCCGGAAGTGCTGTCCTCTGGGATGGCAACCTACGTAGCACAACGTTTATCAATAGCACACAGCTCCAAACAAGTATACCTAACACGGATCTGGTGAATATTGGCCAGGCAACGATTCGTGTACGCAATAGTGCCAGTACTAGCTCGACAAGTGCCCGCACATTTCAGATTTTAGCGCAGGTATATGATTCAACATTGCCGATTATCACCAAATGATTCATTACATCAGATATTGCAGCATTCAAGCATTCATCAGATCATCCTCAAGCACCACAACGCCACCCGCCTGTTCGACAAAGCCTAAACGAGTGGCAAGAGCCTTCATGGCCGCATTATTTGTTTCGATCCAGGTCGATATCGTGTGATAACCATGTTCGCGGGCATAGATCATGGTGTAGATCTTAAGTGCGAGTGCGATACTCTGCCCACGATAGGCTTCGCGTACGCCAGTGAGCTTTTGGATAAGGATTGGCTCACCCGGTAAGCAATGCATAAAGCTCAAACCGGCATAATTTCCATACGAATCTACCGCCACAAAACATGCGTCTGGTAACGAGGAATCCATGCCGCCTACAAATTCGGCTAAACCAGCAGGACTGATGGTTGCACGCTCAGGGATCGGCACATCCCTTGAAAGCGTTATGTAGAGTGAATGCAGTTTAGCGAGCCAGTTGAGATCGTTCTGTTGAAGTTCTGGAAGACTCAGCACTCGGATGCCGTGGGATCCGGCCTTCTCGATTGCGTAGTTAAAGGGTGCTGGTTCAAATCCACGTGGGTCGGCAAGGTATTCGAGGCTACGAAATGCTTCGCGAAGGCCTGCACGGGTACAGGTTGCGAGTGTGGCAGTGGCGTTTGCGCGCACTTCAATCGCTAGTGAGCGGCCAGCACAAGTGCGTACCGATTCCCGAATTCGGTTCCACAGGGCATGGCCAACGCCTTGGTTGCGAGCAGCGTGTGCAACGCGTACTGTTGCCAAATAATGGTGCTCACGAGCAGTCCATGGCACCCAGAAATACGCGCCAACGCCAATAATAACGCCATCCTGTTCCGCCACAATTCGCACAACAAGAGCACCAGCTGCGGCCAAGCTTGCGTCAAAAGCTTGAACCGCAGCTAGTGTGTCATATTCAAAATCAACCCACTCCTGCGGATCTGCGCTCGCGACTAACGCGGCGCATGCCGCTAGATCGGCGAGGGTTGCGGGGCGTAGGGTAAAGACAAGCCCCATACACTAAAACGCCCTTACTTGCTACGGCGCTTGCGATCTCGACGTGACGCACGCCGCCCACTTGGTGCAGCGGAAGTGACAGTATCGCCGGTTTGCGCCTGTGGTGCCATCCGTTGTACTGGCTGCGAGCGGCCAGCGCCACGCGCGCGGTTTTGCGCTTGTGCGGCTGCAATCTGTTGTGGTAATTGTACAAGAGCGAGGTATGCACCATACGCGCCAACCAAAAGAAGCAGTACTGTCGAAATCGTGAACCAAAATGGCGCGATTGCAACACCAACGAGTCGAATAAGACCAATCAGAATTCCAATGGCGCCCACTGCTAGCATTGCATACCCTAACTGGCGTAGCGCTCGCAGCCGGAGCGCATTCTGATCGGTTCGTAGCAGCCCAAAGAAGATACCGCCACAGAGTACCGCAAACGAGGCAAGAAAGAAGACCCACTCGGCCGGCCCGAAGTTGGTCGTTGGAGTGGTAAAATAGATCGGATCCATGACGCGCGCCTCCCTGCGGCTTATGAACTATCGAATACGCTACACTGGCGATTATACCAACGCTTGCCTACGACCGTCAAACGCAATTGCAGCATCAGTTCATTATAGAAGTAAACGCACCAGATACCACAAGAGATTCTGCCATTACTACATCCTCAGGCGGATTGACCTACACAAACTGATTGTGGTACAGTCATAAGGAACGACGTTCATCGGGAACTAGTACGCAGCGCCGGGCGTTCAGCGATTCGAGAATTGGTGTGAGCTCGATCAGCAGGCCATGCGAAACCCCTCCCGCCAGTAGCGGTTTCCGCTCACGTCGCCGCCGAAGCCGCATAAGCGGATAAGGTTGGTCGGTTCGTCCCCCGTTAGCAGGACACGCCCTCTCCCGAAAACGGGCGGTGGCGCAGAGTTGGGGGCAGTTTGCCTCAAACAGGGTGGTACCGCGGCATTCGCCGTCCCTGAGCACTTAGATGCTCAAGGGCGGTTTTTTATTGGGCGCGTGGCCGCTCTTGAGCAGGATTGTGCCAATGGGAAGCTCTCTATGCCACAATCTGAACTCAATTGCAGCGCTCATGTCAGGAGGCAATCATGCGGGTATCAACACTGTTTGGGCGAACGCTACGTGAGGCACCAGCCGAAGCGGAAACACAGGCGCACCAATTGGCACTACGGGCTGGCCTCATACGGCCACTTCAATCTGGGAGCCTCAGCCTGCTACCGCTGGGGATGCGGGTGGCGCGCCAGATCGAACGGATTATGCACGAGGAACTGGAGCAGATTGGCGCACAGGAGCTACGAACACCACTGGTTCAGGCAGCATCAATCTGGGAACAAACTGGACGCTACCAGGCATATGGGCCGTTGATGCTGCGGTTTGCGGATCGCGCTGGGCGGGCACTGCTCTTTGCGCCAACCCACGAAGAAACAATCGCCGATCTTGCGAGCCGTGAAATTGTGTCATATCGCCAGATGCCAGCATTGGTGTATCAAATTCACACCAAGTATCGTGATGAGCTGCGCGCCAAAGGTGGGCTATTGCGACTACGCGAATTTAATATGCTCGACGCATATTCGCTCGACACTGACCAAGCAAGCTTGGATGCGACCTATACACAAGTAGGTGCGGCCTTTGCACAGATCCTCAGTCGCTGTGGCATTCGTTTTGTTACCGCAATAGCCAGTGGTGGCGAGATGGGCGGGAGTGAAACAACGGAATACCATGTGCTTTCGGAAGCAGGCGAGGATACACTCTGTATATGTTTGGCATGTGGCTATACGGCAAATAGCGAAGTGCTTGAGGATGGCGCAATTCAGGGCAGATGCCCACAGTGTACAAACCAGCTGACACTACAGCGCGCGATTGAGATTGGCCATATCTTCAAATTTGGTAGCCGCTATGCGGAAGCGCTGGCTGCACGATTACTGGATCTCAACGGGCGGACGCAGCCAATTATGATGGGTTCGTATGGGATTGGTATTGAACGCCTGTTGCATGTCATCCTTGAACAACACCACGACGCAGCAGGAATCACATGGCCAAGTGCGGTTGCCCCTTTTGATCTGCATCTGCTACATATCGGCCGCAAAGCGGTGGGGCGCGCAGCTGCTGAGCAAATCTATAGCGATCTTGTTGCCGCTGGAGTGCGCGTGTTATATGATGAACGCAATGAATCGGCTGGGATCAAATTCGCGGATGCTGATCTGATTGGCTTACCAATACGTGTATTGACAAACGAACGCTTGAGTGTGGCAGGAATGGTAGAGATCACTATGCGCGCAAGTGGTGAGGCGTTCCAGATCAAGCGGGAAGCACTATTTAGTGAGGTGCAGCGGCGTAGTAGCATCGCAGCGTCGGCATCATAAACCAACGAAGGTAGGGGCGATACCACGCCGCTTCCATCCCGCCACCGAGGCTAATACGCCACGCGGCACGCGTTCGCCCGCAACGAAGGCCGCGTTGTGGGGCGATGAAAGCAGGCGAACACGTGATCGGGACGAACACAAGGTTCGCCCATACGAGCGGTGCTGCGGTCACGCCACGCGGCACGTGTTCGCCCGCAGCAAAGGCCCCGTGGTGCTGCGGTTGTCGGGCGAACCTTGTGTTCGCGCACCCCAGCATCCAACCAGACTAGCCGAATATGGTAGACTATCGCGAAGTAGTATCTTGTGTAGCTAGCGAAGGAGCCACGCCATGACTATCGACCAGACCCGCAGCTTTTCGATGTCGGCCTATGGTGGCGATGGCTGGCGCCCACGCGCCCTTAGCCTCCGCGAAGAGTTAGGCTCACATTGGGCGAACTGTGGCATCTCCAGCGAATATGGGCGGCTACGCACCGTATTACTGCACCAGCCGGGTGAGGAGCTTGATGCCTCGACCGACCCAAATGCGGTTAATATGCTCTCGCCGCTTGATATTGAACGTGCCCGCGGGCAACACGACCAAATGGCAGCGGCCTATCGCGCCGCTGGTGTTGAGGTTCACTATACGAAACTAGCTAGCAGACCATCCCCCAACCAGATGTTCATGGCCGATGTATTTGTCATGACGCCTGAAGGGGCGATTATTGCACGGCCAGCCTCCGAGGTGCGCGCCGGCGAGGAGCGCGTTGCCGCCCAACGCCTAGCCGATCTGGGGGTTCCGATTATACGCAGCATCAGTGGGCGCGCTACCTTTGAGGGTGCCGATCTGATGTGGCTCGACCCACAGACAGCGATTGTCGGGCGTGGGCTTCGTACTAACGATGCTGGTGCCACGCAGATCACCTCGGTGCTACGCGAGATGGGCTGTGAGACACTGGTGGTGGATCTGCCGATTGGCACAATGCATCTCATGGGCACATTGCGAATTGTGGATCGCGATCTCGCAATTGCCTGGCCGTACCGCTTTGCCCATCGTGGCATTGATGCACTACGCGAGCGCGGCTATCAGGTTGTGCTATTGCCAGATCATCCCGAAGTGCGCAGCCAGAATGTGTTCAATTTTGTGACAATTGGCCCACGCGAGATTCTAATGGCTGCTAACTGCCCTGGGATGCAGGCGTTCTACGAGAACCTGGGTATTCGCTGCCATACCACACCAGTGGATGAGCTTATCAAGGCGGCTGGTGCGATTGGCTGCCTGACCGGCATTGTGCGCCGCGATTTGGTGGAATAGCACCGATAGTTGTACGCTCAAACCCTTGCGCTCAGCTATAGGTTATGTCTAGTCCGCTATCATTCTGCGGGATGATCTTCTGATTCCTCTCAACGTTCTATGAACACAACGTATACCCCCGGTGTCATAATGGATGTCGAATCCAAACGGGAGTGGCACAATGACACAGGGAGATTCGGAATTGCTGGCACGCATTGCCCTGCGCGATGCACTGGCGTTTGAGCAGTTGTGTGCTCAGTACCAAGCGCCGCTTCGCCGCCACTTGCTACGGATTATGCGCACCCCCGAAGTTGCCGACGACCTGCTGCAGGATACCTTTGCACGACATTGGTAGTCGCTTGTTTGTTGGTCTTCCGAAAGCCACAAACGAGCAAGATTAAGCTGGTTCAAAGCACCTTACACCCGCTGCGCAACGGCCAGCATAATATCACTATCACTGCGGAATGGATCTAGTTCATACGAGCCATACACCTGCTGAAGCGCGAATCCCGCCCGCGCCAGCAGGTGTTCTAGTTCATTTCGATAAATCCAGCGCATGGGAAACTGGGTTGTATGGCGGCGTAGTAACCCATCGGCACCCATTTCATCATAGAAGAAACTGACATAATTGATCTGTGCCGCAGCATCGATTTGTTGTGCCACAAACTTCTGCACCACCGCCCCATCAGGCATGTTGAATTGTTTGTCGAACACAAGCTCATTATCATACTCGGCAAGTAAGCGCGGGTTAGGGTTGAAGAGATCTAACGCTAGTAGCCCACCTGGTTTTAGCGCAGCATGCAGGTTTGCAAGCGCAGTCAGTTGTGCATTCGCACTGGTTAGATGCATAAAGGAATTGAGCGCCACAATTGCCAATGCATACGGGCCACCATTAATATTGGCACAAATATCGGCCACTGCCAACTGTGCCGCATGGGAAAGATCAGCCGCAGCGAGTTGCTCTTGCGCAATCTCAATCATCTCTGCCGATGTGTCGATGCCTGTTACACGATAGCCAGCCTGTACAAGTGGTACTAGTAGCCGCCCGCTTCCACACATCGCCTCTAGCAGTGGGCCACCTGTACGGCGCGCTAATTCGCGATAAAACGGGATATCATCTTCAAATGAGGCATGATCGGCATGATAAAAATGAGCAATAGGGTCGTACTGATGCATCTTTCAACCTTAGGTCAGCAAAGCCAGGTAAGCATCGAAGCATTGGAACATCGAAGCATTGGAGCATTGGAGTATTGGAGCCGGGTGCCCTCTTATCGAAGCACTGCTTCATTGCTTCATTGCTTCATTGCTCCATCGCTCATTTACGGTGCAATAAAGAAGATAACCGCCCCCACAACAAGCACGATGAAACCAATTATTCCCAGAACGACCAGTAGTGGGTTGACGACTGGCTCATAGGCTGGCCCACGCACACCCTGTGGTTGAGCGTTGGGCACCGAACTCGTATTGGGGAAACGTGGCGCAACCATGGGTGGTGTTGCAGATGGTGGTGGCATGCGTGAGGGAGGAGCGCCAAAACGTGGCAGCCCAGTACCCGTTTGCCCGAACGGCGGCATGGGGGCATTCATAGGGCTGGTGTTACCCGATTCGAGCGGGAAACCATCGTTTGGACGCCGAGCACGCATATTGCGCGCTGCCGAAAACATAACATTACCCAACATGAGCAATGCGATCAGAACTGGCAACGTATACCCAGGAAGTGGTATTCCGATTACACTTTGGATCACATTCAGAATTGGGCCACCTGCCAATACGAGGGCAAAAATCGCCCAACCAAGCAGCTGTGACCAATTGACTTGTTTTGGCATAACGAACCTCATTCAGCGCATAGCGCACAACATTCAGCGCATAGCGCATAGCGCACAACATTTCAAATGCGAGCTTTACATCTCTACCAATATCGCTCCCGGCACGAGCACCACGTCGCTACAGGTATCGCACTGCGTTTTGTGCTTTGCGTTCTGCGCTGTGCGCTCTGCGTTCTGCATTCCGCTTCACACTCCCCCTCGCCACTGATGCTCACCACCATCGGCATGCTGAATAACAAGCAGCAAGCCAGCGCGGATTGTGACATGGCCGGGCGATTCGAGCAGCACATTACTGATTCCGCGTGCATGTTCAAAGCCAAGTGTTGCATCCTGGAGTGCATAGAGCAAACCGTGGGTCGTGATCCCATGCACCGCGCCTGTCAGTGGAATAAGTGAAATAGTGTCGCCAAGGTGACCATCCAATGTTATTGCATCACGCACAAGCATGAGTGATTGGTTGATATCGAGTAAACGCACCCGCCGATTAATAAGCTCGGGAAGTGCCAGTAGTGCAACATTCGCGAGGGTGTGATCCCAACGGCCACCCAGAGCGCCAAGCACATCAATACTATCGGATCCGCATTCTGCTGCGTAGAGTAACGCCAACTCTAGATCAGTCTCATCCTTGGCGCGTGGGAAGCGCTGAATTTCAACACCACGTGAAATCAATAACTCCTGAGTCGCTTCATCGACTGAGTCGAGATCGCCAATCACAATGCGCGGCAAGATTCCACACCGAAGTAAGGGTAATGCACCACCATCCGCAGCAATCAGCATATCTGCGGTACGAATACGTTCCCCATGCGAAGACAAATCAAGATCTGGGGCATTCGCGATAATGAGTGTGTGCATGAATGAATTACCGAACTAAACACGCGAACAAGCTGTACAGACACCATACCCGCATCTAATAAAATCCTAGAGCCGGGCCAAAGATCGAATGTAGCGGCAGTATAGCACACACGCGCATCTCACACTCCCGCAAATAGATCTATTTGCCATAAGCGCACATATGCGCTACGATAGAGTTATGCCAGATTTAACGCACAGTTCGATCGTCGATCAGGCAGCTTTCGAGGAGCGGCTAAAGATCGTCCCACTGAAACCAGGTGTTTATATCTGGAAGGATTCAAGCGGCACGATTCTGTATGTCGGCAAGAGCAAAAGCCTTCGTGACAGAATGCGATCATATTTTGGCGCACCACGTGGCCTGAGCTCAAAAACCCGTCGGATGGTGTCGCAGATTGCCGATTTTGAGACAATTATTGTCAACTCCGAACTCGAGGCGCTGCTGCTTGAGATGAACTTAATCAAAGAGCATCGCCCAAAATACAATGTTCTGCTTAAAGATGATAAATCCTACCCCTTCATACGTGTAACCTTCCATGATTCGTGGCCGCGGATTATGGTAACCCGCAAAGTGAATAATGATGGCTCGCGTTACTTCGGACCATATTCGAATGCCGGGGCGGTGCGCCGCATTCTCAAAGAGCTCAATCGCCTGTTTGCCTTCCGCCCACCGTTTGATTGTGCAGAAGATAAGTTCAACCGTCATAAGAAGCTTGGCAAACCCTGCATGTACTATGATATTAAGCGCTGCGTTGGGCCATGTGTGCCGGAATTGATCGAGCGCGCCGAATATCGCCAGGTGATCGAATCGGCATGCCGCTTCCTTGATGGCAAGACCGAACAAATTCTACGCGATCTGCGCCACAAAATGGACCAAGCTGCCGAGAACCTGGAGTTTGAACGTGCAGCCTATCTACGTGACCAAATCAAAGATATTGAACGAATCAGTGAACGCCAGACGGTAATGCGTACTGTTGCTACTGATCAAGATGTGATTGCGCTTGCACGCGAGGACGGTTCGGCTGTCGTGCAAGTCTTCTATATTCGGGGCGGCAAACTGATTGGTTCAGAACCATTCACGCTCTCGAATACTGAGGATGAGGAAGATGGGCAGATCCTATCGCAATTCGTCACCCAGTTTTATGATACTGCGGCTCAAGTACCGCCAAATCTGCTCTTAGCCGATTATGTTGAAGAACCAAAGATTATTGAAGCATGGCTTTCCAAGAAGGGTGGCCATAAGGTCGAGATTCAGGTGCCACGGCGTGGTGAGAAACGCACATTAGTTGAGATGGCCGCACAGAATGCACGCCAAAAGCTCGATGAGTTACGCCTACAGTGGATGAATAGTGAGCAAAAGGCGATTGCGGGTCTTTCCGAACTACGCGATCTGACTGGCCTGGAAGCCATGCCAGCACGGATTGAGTGCTATGACATCTCCAACACCCAGGGCACAAATGCGGTTGGTGCGCTTGTGGTTTTTGAGCATGGTGAGCCAAAGAAATCTGCCTATCGCAAATTCAAGATCAAAACAGTTGTGGGTGCGAATGATGTTGCCTCGATCCAGGAAGTATTGCGGCGTCGGTTTAAGCGTGCATCACAGGCATTAGGCGAAGAGACTGAATCGCAGGCGGCAGGACTCAAGGCGCAAATGGATCAGGATGCGGATGAGCAAGAAGCGGATGAGGATTCTGGCCGCCGCTCGAGCGAAAACCAAACCAAGGCCACAGATGAAACATGGGCCGATTTGCCAGATTTGATCCTGATCGATGGTGGTATTGGGCAACTGAATGGTGCGCTTGAGGTGTTACGCGAACTACAGTTCAGCCATATCCCGACCGTTGGCGTCGTCAAGGGTGTCAATCGCGACCGCTTTGATCTGCTGTTACCGAATGCCGAGGAACTGATTATTCTTAAGCGCGATAGTGCTGCGCTACGCTTGGTACAAACCATTGATGAAGAGACCGACCGTTTTGCCAAGCAGTATCATCGCAGCCTACGCAGCAAATCGGCCATTCGCTCAACACTTGAAGATATTCCTGGGATCGGGCCAGCACGTCGGCGGGCCTTGCTCAAGCAGTTCAACTCACTCGATGGCATTCGCGCAGCTACTGTGGAACAAATTGCCGCCGTACCAGGGATGACAAAGAAGGCCGCCGAGGAATTGAAATCCTTGCTATAAACCATACGGCGCTTAACCCCCAACGGCACGCGCGATCCCAAATGCCGCCGCCGCTGCTAACCCGCCGATCAGGGCGGTCTGAAGTCCACTACGCAGCGGGTTTGTTCCGGTAAAGCGGCCCTTGACACCCCCAAAAACAAACAATGCCAGGATCGTCACCACCACCGAGACTTGCAGCGCACTGGCTGCTTCTTTCAAAAGGATGTATGGCAACAATGGGATCAGCCCACCGACAAGGTAGGATGCTGCGATTGTAATCGCACTCCGCACTGCGCGCTGTGGCTCAGGTGCTTCTAGCCCAAGCTCAAACCGCATCATAAACTGCACCCAGGCAGTTGGGTTCTGGCTCAAGCGTAATGCAACCTGCTGTGCGGATTCGGGATCGAGCCCATATCCCTCAAAGATTGTGCGAACTTCACTCACCTCAGCTTCGGTTTTTTCCACAATCTCGCGCTGTTCGCGCTGTTCCTCACTAGCGTAGTGTTCTGCATCACTGCGCGCCGCAAGATAGCCCCCAAGCCCCATAGCAATTGCGCCAGCCGCGATTTCGGCAAGACCAGCCGTTACAATCAACCCAGTAACGCTGATCGCGCCCGAGAGACCAGCCGCCAAGGCAAACGGAACGGTGAGGCCATCCGACATGCCAATCACCACATCGCGTACAGCATCACCAGCGGTAAAGTGGCGCTCAATATGAGGTGTTGTAGGCATAATAAATCTCTCACTACAAAGCTCAACTCATAAGCAGTGTATCATATCTAAATAGCTTACGCGCTCGCTCGCGCCTCATTCGGTTTTGAGGTGCGCAGTGTCAGCACACGATACATCGTGAAGAACAACACGCTTCCACCAGTCATCCAGTACATGAGTTGAATGGCTGGCGCGCCACTATCTGTCCCACTTTGAATACCATGGAGCAGTGCGCCAAAGAAGACCAAAAAGCTGAGGGTATGGATAACCCGCCAAGCCGAGCGCCCAATTGTGCCGCGTATATAGAAGCTCAGGCCAACCAGAAGCAAACCATAGAACCCAAGCTGGCCGGCACCAACCCACAATGGTCGGTACCCCGAATAGGTAAATGGGATCAAGAGTTGACTCAATGATGCGTGTATATACCGATCACCAAGCAAAATCAGTGCATGAAACATGGTAATGGCTAACCCGAGCAGACTGGCATGCTGATGCAAATCGAATGCAACTGGCCCGCCTGGCCACAGCCGTGCCCAGCGATTGGTGATGAGTAACCCCAACATCATCGCAAACCAGAGCATGAGGTAGGCCACAAATGCGCTACTGCGTGCCAGATACCAATAGGCCTTAGGGGCTGTACCAAGCAGCGAATCGGTAAGACCTGGAACCCAGAGCGGGAGCAGCGTTGTTGCACTTAGTGCGCCTACCACAACTGCAAGCAACACCAGTAGTAGGGTCTGAAATGTCATGGCAGGTGGTAGCTCATCTAGCGATTGAGGGTTCGCTATTGAGGTAATCGATTCAGACGTATCAGCGCGACCAGCTCGCTTGACTTGATCTGCCTTGATTTGGCTTGCCTTGATTTGGCTTGCCTTGATTTGGCTTGCCTTGATTTGGCTTGCCTTGATCGGTACACGAGCGGTGGGTTCGTTATGCATGCAGTGCTCCATTCCAGGTATAGTGCGCGAGAGTCTCGCTGCGGATTTGTCGACCGTCGAGGCATTGCAGTAGTGCTGCGTACTCTGGGCGTTCAGCTACCCACGCCAAACCATCCACACTTCCCAAGATAAACACGGTTTTTGCAACCGCCTCGGCAGCAACGCTTGTTGGTGCAATTGCAGTAACGGTAAGGATATCGGTAGCAGCTGGCAGACCGGTTCGTGGATCAATGATATGGTGCTGACGTTCACTGCCCTGCATCCAAGTGCGGTAATCCTGCCCGGAGGTAGCAACCGCACCCTGGGCGAGATAGAGCGTCTCAACAGCGTGCTCCGGCAACGCGGGATCCGCAACCCCAATTGGCCAAGCGCTACCATCTGAGCGTGGGTCGCTGATGGCTATATCCCCACCCACGCTCACAAGTGTCGGGGCAAAGCGGCTGAGCCAATCACATGTTTGTTGCGCTACCCAACCTTTGGCCGTCCCACCCAAATCAAGCCTGGTACCGACTGGTAGCCGCACAGCCTGGTGTTCGCTATCGTACTGCAATGATTGCCATACTGGGATCGAGACTGTACGCGGCAGCGTATTCGAATGCGCCTGCACAATCTGCTTGAAGCAGCGGTCGTACCCAATAACCAGCATAGCAGCCCCAATCAGTGGGCGCACGAGTCCATCACTCAGCTGTGCAGCATCTTGAGCTGCCATCAGCGCCATCCAGAATGTTGAGCTCACCTTATGCCAACTCCCAGGTGATTCATTCAGGCGGCTCAACTCGCTATCGGGCTGAAAGCGGCTCAGAACCTGCTCCCAGTAGCTAAACCATTGCGGGATCATGGCAAGTTCTTGTGCGATTTCAGGGGCTGGGGTATCCATAAAGACCGTAACTGTTACCCCCATCGCATTGAAGTCTATTCGTTGCATTGTAGTATTCCCTAGCGTGATGAACTGGTCAAGATGATCGGCGGCGGCGCTTGGATTTGGCGCAATGGTAATGGTGCACGCATTTGGCGTATTGGCGCGGGTGCGGGTGCAGATACAGGTTCAACTGCGACTGCGCCGCTCGACACTCCAGACACGATCGGCTGGAGGGTTGGTAGCACCAGTGGCTCACTCAACCATGCTGGTGGCGGAACTACCTGTGCAATGGTAATGATGCTCTCAACGGTTTGGCTCGCACTGGTGCCTCTCGCTAAGAGCGCCCAGCCAGTGATTATTGCCGCTAGACATGCCGTACTGAGTACGAGCCGCGCACCAGGCGCGCCTTTCATTAATGCTGGTTTCTTTGCCATAGTATGGGCTGACTCCTTCAGATTGCGTCTTGAGCAATTACAAACTCGAAACTGGTTCGCTAGAGAACGTGTTATAGCGTTTGAGTACATTCAATCAGCACAATGTATATACGATCTGCATTAATCATCAACATGCTCTTCGGAATGATCATCGTCATTATGCCGTGCTTCGGAATGTTCATCGTCATCACCTTCAGCAATGTTACGTACCTCGGCATACACAACCTGTCCAGTTGTGGTGCTTACATAGATATTGGTTCCATCCTGAAACTGGACCTCATATACATCAACACCGCGTTTCTTCACCGGCTTGACATCCACAACAGTTCCACCGCCTAGATAGTTGCTGGCTGCCTGAGCTGCTTGTTCTGCTGTCACTGGCTCGCCATTGGCAGCCGCAATATCATTAAACTGAACCGCACCAGTTTGGGCTTCAATATAGATTGTCCCCTGATCAAACACCACTTCATAGGCAGGTATACCTTGTAAACTCACGAGTTCGGGTGCTTTGATCAATTGCGCATTCGGCATTGCTTCCAACGCAATTGCGGCAGCCTGATCGGCCGAGACTGGATAGGTTGTGACGGGCTCAGCAGGTGCCACTGGTTGTGCTGGCTGCTTCACCTCAGCGAGTTTGGCGTTCGTCACTGCAATCTGGGCCTGTGCTGTCTCCAGGGCCTGACGATACTGATCCTCGCGACTTCGAATGAGTGCTTCGGTGGCGGGATCAAGGGCTGTTATTGGCGTTGCTACTGGCTGGCTTGTTGGTGCAGGCACTGTCGAAGCTGTGATTTGGGTAGCCATACTTGCAATCATAACAAGAACAAAGGTTGTTATTGCAATTGCTATCAATAGTGGTGTTTTTCCAGGCATCCGAGTTCTCCCTTTCTTATCATCGGCACTATTCACAAGTGTGTGCCAATGGGCTATTCATATCCTAGTGTCAGAAGATTGGAATATCCTTGAAATCAGAGGTCTTGTTTCCCATGTTGGCTTAAGAATGTAAGCGCAGCTTGGCGCACTACTGTTACCTATTCCAAGAAATATCCAAGACTTCTCCGCTATAATGGATATAGGAGGATTCTCATGCGCGTGTTAATTATTGAAGATGACACTCGGCTCGCTCGGCTTATGGCAAAAGTATTGCGTGAAGAGCATATTCAGGTTGATACAGTTGCCGATGGCATCGCTGGGTTAGATCTGCTACTAACAGGCACATATACTGTTGCGATCATCGACTGGATGTTACCTGGACGTGATGGGCCAGCGATCTGCCGCGCAGCACGTACCGCCCGCACAGTGACCGGGTTATTATTATTGACCGCACGTGGCCAGATCGAGGATCGCGTTCAAGGTCTCGATAGTGGTGCAGACGATTATTTGGTCAAACCATTCGCCTTTGAAGAATTACTGGCTCGTGTTCGTGCACTCAGCAGGCGTGCACTCCCTGCCGGTAGCGAAGCATTTGAGTTACGCGTTGATGATATTGTGCTCGATTTGCGCGCACATATCGCACGCCGTGGTCAGCGAACCCTTGATCTCACAAGCACCGAGTGGGAATTATTTGAATATCTGCTGCGCCATCCAGGCCAGACTCTCAGCCGACAACAGATTCTGGATGTCGTTTGGACCTATGAGCGGGATGTACAACCTGCGATGGTTGATGTCTATATTTCATATTTGCGCCGCAAACTGAATGCCCCTGGCGAGCGCGATCCAATTAATACCGTACGCGGCATAGGTTATCGCCTGGAGGATCGCAATGTTTAGCCGCCTTCGTTGGGGCCTGACCCTTCTCTACTGTGTTGTGGCACTACTGTTGGTTGCCAGCATTGGTGGTGGCACCTATGTGATTATCGCGCGCTATTTTGAAGATGTCGTTGATCTCGCCCTCCAGCACAAGATGACCCACGAATTCCATCTCCTTGCGGCACCGATCCCCGCCGAGCTTGCATTTGCCGATCGGGATTGGTCGCTGATCCGTAATGAGCTTTCACCACTTGGTCGGCACCCACAAAATGCTGGGCCGATCACTGCTGCCCAGGCGATTGAGCGCGCCCAAAGTGTGATGGGCGCACGTACAGTAGAACGAGTTAAGCAGAGCAATGAGGATGGGTTGCTGCTCTATGAGGTGCGGTTTGAGGATGGCGGTGAAGTGATCGTGGATGCGGCGACTGGGCGTGTACGTGCGACCAAGCGCGAGGATCATGAAGAATTGGTGGAGGTGCCAGCCTCCCAAGAGATCAGTACTGCAGCCTATGATGCCGAGCTAGCCGCAATTTTTGTTCTCCCACTGAGTAGCTCAGGGCAAATCCTGTTCGACCCAAACCTCGCAGCACCAGCTCCAATTCAAGCCAACCAAGCTGCTCTACAGGCTGCATTACAGAACGGTAGCGACGTTCGAACAATGACGAGTGCATCAGGCGAGCGCATCCGGCTGCTTACCTATCGGCTCACTCGCGACGATGGCCCGGCAGCACTGCAACTCGGGCGTGTACAGACTGATCAGCAACTGGTTCTCAATCAATTAGTGATGGGCCTGCTTGTGATTGGTGGGTTTGGGATTGGCCTACTTGGCATTGGCAGTTGGTGGTTGGCCGGGCGTTCGATTCAACCAATGCAGCAGGCTTGGGCACGCCAACAGCAATTTGTTGCCAGCGCTAGCCATGAGCTACGTACACCGTTAACGCTTATTCGCGCGAGTGCAGAAGTTGCACTGCGTGGAATCTCCGCAGAACAGCAGGATCAGCGCGAATTGCTCACAGATGTCGTCCAGGAGGCAGACCATATGCGCCGTATGGTCGACGACCTACTAACGCTCTCACGGCTGGATACGCACCAAATGCCAATGCAGCGCCAGCGAGTAGTGATCGGCCCACTTCTCGATGATATGCGGCGCCAAGCAGAACGACTCGCCAGCGATGCACAGATCGTGATTGCGATATCGACCGACAATGTTGATGTGATTGCCGACCGCGCCAGGCTGCGCCAGGTATTACTCATTCTGCTTGATAATGCACTCCGTTATACACCAAAGGATGGCCAAATAACCCTTAGCAGTGCACGCCAAGGACGGATTGTCCAAATCCGGGTCAGCGACACGGGCAGTGGAATTGCACCAGAGCACTTACCACATATATTTGATCACTTCTATCGCGCAGATCAAACCCGTGGTGTGAGCAATAATAGCGGCTTGGGTCTTGCAATTGCTCGTGGCCTTATTGATGCAATGGGCGGCCAGATCATGGCAAGCAGCGCTCTCGATCGCGGAACCGTTGTTACCCTTACATTACCAGTTGCAACACATAATCAACAACCTGAACCAAATGAATCTGCCGACCAAATTGATCAGCCACAGCGTTTGGGGTGATAAATCGGTGTACTGCTGCTCGTAGCCGTCGAGGCTGCCAGCTCAGTGGCCTCTGTGTCCTCTGTGGTAAACCAAACGCCCGTTTCGCGTTCCTCGAGTACAATAGAGCAACAGGGGTACATGAAGTGGAGGAGACTCGCATGGTTTCAAGTAGCATTTTTCTGGTGATAGCGAGCTTCCTCGCCTCAGCAGTCGAGATGGTCGAGGCGCTCACCATCGTACTGGCAGCGGGTGTTACACGTGGCTGGCGTTCTTCGCTGATTGGCGTAGGGGTAGCGCTAATTGCCCTGACCGCAATTATTGTGTTGTTTGGCCCTGCGCTGACATTCATCCCCATCGACAACTTACGCCTGGTGATTGGCACACTGCTCCTAATTTTTGGGCTGCAATGGCTTCGCAAGGCGATCCTGCGTGCCAGTGGCTATAAGGCACTCCATGATGAGGAAGAAATCTTCAAGCGTGAGGCAGCGGCTGCGCAGGCACAAGGCCAAGAGGTGCGTCTAGGCCTCGATTGGTATGCCTTCACACTCTGCTTCAAGGGTGTACTCTTAGAGGGCCTGGAAGTTGCTTTTATAGTAGTGACATTTGGCGCAGCACAACAACAGCTCGGGCTGGCTGCACTAGGCGCATTAGCAGCACTGGTGGTGGTGCTTATTGCCGGAGCCGTTCTGCATCGACCATTGAGCCGGGTGCCAGAGAATACCCTCAAATATACGGTTGGCTTGCTGCTTACCAGCTTCGGCACATTTTGGGCGGCTGAAGGTGCTGGAGTTCAGTGGCCCGGAGCAGACATCGCACTGCTTGGATTACTCGCCCTTTATACAGTATGTTCACTTGGCTACATCCAATTGCTTCGCCGTCAGCGTGAGCGCCACGCTACTCTACAAACAACAGGAGCGTAGCATGAAGTATATCGTCAATTTTGTGCATTTCTGGTACGATTTTATTGTTGGTGATGATTGGACAATTGCTGCGGCTGTTGTGGTTGCATTAATTGCAACAAATCTATTGGTGCAGGCGCAGATAGCCGCCTGGTGGCTCCTGCCAATCGCTGTGCTTGGCTTTCTGGGTTTCAGTGTTTGGCGAGTTGCGCGCAAAAACTCGTAATTGTAAGTGTTTCTGTCGCTTGGTTAAACTCAAGCCTTGAATTGAACCCATAGCATCAGCAGACCCAACATGAGCGGCTGATGAATCAGGTATATTGGCAGTGAATGCCGCCCAAGAAAGCGTAATGCGCGAATAGGTGGCAGTGTGGTAAGTGCTGTCGTACCAACCAGCACGCCACTCCGATAGACAACCATACCCAGCGCAACACCCAGCAGGGCAAAGCCACCCCATGGCAATAGTGGGTAGTAATCGACCATCCCGCGACCCTGTTCGGTGATCCCAAGCCAAATCAGCCATGGATACGGTACACTTAGGGTATTCAGGTACAGGCCAATTGCGATTGCAACTAGTCCAAGTGCCGCGCTTACTCCCACGGGGAGCAGAATAGCTAGGGCAGCAATCAGCATCACAACGCCCTGCATATGTAGAATACCAAACACGACAAATTCATTACCAACCGCAGCGTAGGTTCCAAGGCTCACAAGCAGACCACAGCCGAAAATCACTGCCGAACGCCGTAGCATGGTACGCAGCCAAACTGCCGTACTTGGTTGTGTTTGGATGTAGCGTACCGCAACCGAGAGCCCAAGCAGGAATGTGAAACTAGAGCCGATCCCACGCGCAAACAATTGCCACTCAAAGGTGAACACACTAATACGGGATAGCCCTACATAGCCAAGATCCCACATGAAGTGGAAGAAGATCATCAAAATTACTGCCAGCCCGCGTACAGTATCGATCTCCCAATAGCGCAGCGAGCGTGAAGGGGTGTTCAAAGTGCTTTGCATAGAATAGCCTCACAACGGATGATCGATTCACAAGACCATGCATGATAGTATCCTGGACACTAAACCACACGGCACCTAGCGCTCAGCATCAAACGCTACTGCCGCCGCTTGTGCTCGCTGTGCCAGATCAGGCTGCCCACGTTCACGCCACACCTGCTGCCAGGTGTCGAGCTCACCGCGTACCTCCCGTGCCCGATCCAGATGATGCAGCAATTTCGCCCCTTCAGTTGTATAACCATACCAAATGTAGGCATATCCAAGTGCTTTTGTGAGTGCCTGATCCTGTGGAAAGGCTGGCGCTGCTTGCTCTAACGCACTAATCGCTTCACCATAATGCTCAGCTGTCAGATCAATCATTCCATGCGCTTTACGCGCCGCCATGCTTGCTGGAGCCACACGTAGACCAAGCTCGGCCCAGGTTCGGGCAGAATCGATCACTTGGCCACGTGCCATTGGGGTTGCATCACGCATGGTAACCACAGCGCGTAAATACACCAGACGCGCTACATTGGTTGCAGCCAACGCTGCGGCCTGCGGCCCAAACAAGATCAAACCACCACAGATAGCAACGGCGAACCCCACCCAGGCACGCCGCCCAAGTTGCAGCCAGCCCAATGGGCGCGGATCCGCCAGGCGCGTAGCAGCAATCAGCATGCCAAAAAGTGCGAAACAAACCACAATCACCAGGAATTGATCATACTGTGGCGCATCGGTAAGGCCATGCAGCAATTGACCCAAGCACCCAAGTGCCGCGCCAAGCCCAAGTGGATTCAAGCGCGGTAAGGCACGCCACACAAGCCGCAACGTTCCAACCAGCATTCCACAAAACCCCAGCAGCCCAAGCAAGCCATGGGCTAACCAGACCGACAAAAACAGGTTGTGTGCATAGGTTAGAAACACAACCCCAATCAACAACTGCAACTGCGCATAGGCCAAACCAAAACTGGCCCCACCACCAACACCGGTAAAGGGAACCTCAAGTGCCATATAGAAGCTATTGCGATACAGGATCGAGCGATCTTCGGCACGAAACAGCGCCGAGGAGATCGCCTCTGGCCGCAGCACAGCAACTACAATCGTGGCCAGTAGAATTAGAACACCAATAATGCCGAGTACTCCAGCAATCTGGCGCATCCGCTGGCTGTTTGCACGCATACGTAGTACTGCTAACCCTGCTACCAAACTTACCGCAACCAGCGCAACCCACGCGCCGCGCGATGATGTCAAGAAGAGCCCTAACCCAATCAGCAGTGCGGCTATAACCGATAGCCAACGCTGCCAACTACGCACCATAACAGCTAACCCAAGCGCCAGCGGTAGGATTCCTTCAAAGAGCAGCGCAGCAACATTGTTGCGCATCACATCGGGCAAGAACGCCGGAAAGGGTGCGCTCAAGAGCTGCCCAATCGCAACCGCTGGGCCAAACTTTTCTTCCCAACTGAGGTAGCGATACTGAAATGCAACCAGACACGCCAACAGTGCTGCTCCACAGACAAGCCCGGTGACAAGTTGCTTAAGCCCAATATGATCACGCGCGATAATGATGGTTGCCACATATGCCAGTGCTCCGGTGCCTAACGCAATCAGAAATGGCACACAGATCCAGGGGTCATAAGCAGTCAGCGCAGAAATCAGTGCCCCAAGCAGATAGAGCAACATTGGATTCGCCAATGGAATCCGAAAGAGTCGCTTTTGTAGAAATCTCATGTAAAGCTCCAACGCAACACACCCAGGCTAAGTATAGCCCATAACCAAGAAATGCAAGTAGCACCCCATACGGGCGGCCCTGATATGCTATACTTGGCAATCGAATAGATATTACATTGTCGGAGTTTCTGATGACTATCTGGCTTGACATAGGAATTGGTATCCTCATTGGACTGCTCTTGGGGACACTTATTGCCGGGCTTGCGCTACAGGCGATCGTAAATCGGCGCAATAAACCAATACCAGAACTGCTCAAACAACGCGCAGAGCTTGAAAAACAGCTCCAGGTCGCTCGTGCTGAAACAGATCAAATGCTCTCGGAAAACAATCAATTGCGCACGGATCTCACCCGGATGCGTGAAACCTCAGAAGAACATCGTACGGCGCGTATGACTCTTGCCAATGAGCAGACCAACTTGAAGATGCAGCTCTCCACCACACAAGGGATGCTTGCGAGTGCCTCAACCGAAAAAGACCGGCTGCTCATGGATGTGATTATGCTCCGGAGCGAAAATGATTCGTTACGGGGCAAGACTGAGGTTACTGAGACAACCGAAGCAACCGAATCCAGTGACCCTGTT